>NZ_JBSHAP010000097.1:0-2243 GCF_053611565.1 Kitasatospora sp. NPDC054795 | reverse complement strand
GCTGCTTTTTTGTTTTATATTCCACTGTCTCTTTAGGGCCCCGTCCGGGTGTGGTGCTGGGGCCTGTGCGCCCACCACTCCCGGGGGGGGGGGGCTACCGGGACACGCCCCGGTAGCCCGACGCGGAGGTGCCCAACCACTTCTTGAACGTGCGCTGGAAGTGACTCAGTTCCTGATAGCCGACCGTACGGGAGACATCGGTGATCGACATGGTGGTGTTGCGCAGCAGGTGTCCGGCCTCGGTCAGCCGCAGCGCGGTGACGAAGTCGATGAACCGCCAGCCGGTCTCCTGCTTGAAGCGGCGGGAGAAGTGATATTGGCTCATGTACGCACTGCGCGCGACACGACCGAGTGTCAGACCGCTGTCCGCGTAGTTCCCCCGCAGGTACGCCACGGCGGCCCGCATGTTCGGCGAGAGCGTGAGCCGGTCGGTGTCCGGCAGCTGCAGGTCCCGTCCGACCTTCGCGGGCTCGACCGCCGGCTCGACCGGTTGCCGCGTGAGGAAGACCCGCTGGTCGGCGTGGCGGTAGCCGGGCAGCGTCCGGATGAGCTGGTGCGGGGGGCGGATCTCGATACCGGCGGGCGCGATCAGCACCCGGCACTGGTGCAGCCAGGGCTGCAGCCGCGGCCAGGTGAACCTGTCGTCCTCCGTGCACAGTTCCGGGGTGAGCACCTCGGCGGCCCGGTCGGCGATCCGTGCCCAGTCCGCCAGGTCGAGCTGCCGCGGCGAGAGCAGGCTGTCGGCGCCCTCGTGCCGCATCCGCGCCACCGTGGCGTAGCTCTCGTCCCCGAGCGACAGCGCGAGGTCGCAGATGCCGTCGTAGGCCCGGCGCTGCAGCCGGCGGTCCACCCGCAGCGTGAACAGGCTTCCGACCATCTCGCAGGCCGTGTGCCAGTCGTCGAACACCACCACCTCGGCCAGCTCGACCTTGGGGCTCGTGTTGAAGTAGGTGGCGAAGTCCATGACGCCCAGCGCTTGCGCGTTGTAGTAGGCGACGATGTCGCTCAGCGAGCTCTGCCCGTGCAGCCGGCGCACCGCCGGCAGCTCCGGCAGCACGCTCGCGTGCGAGAGCACCCGGTCGCTGTCGTCGGTCAAGTAGGCCACGCTGCGTCCCCGTTCGAGCGCGTGACCGGCGACCAGCAGCCCGGTGAGCGTGCGGTCGTGGCCCGCCGGAACGTCCAGCATGACGTCCGCGTCGCCCATTCTGGCGCGGTACGCGTCGAGCACGCGGTGCTCGGACTCACCGAGTTGTCGAGGATCCGTCAAGGCAGCGATCATTTTTCCCCCTTGTGCAGATATAACTCGCTGACCGCGCGCGAAGGCGCCTCCCTGCCGTCGACGGGTGCCCGATCGGCACCACGTCACGGCCTGCTCGAACCGGACTCGACGGCGACCCCGGTGGCAGCGCGCGGACAGGTCACAGTGCCGAGGGCGATTCCCCGGACGCGAGCAGAACCTCCCCAACGATTCCCGCCGGCCACGGTGTCCCCGGGCGTGAACCCGTTCGATGGTCACATCACGCCGCGAACGCGTCAACCCGCATTTGTGACCCCTGACCACCGCACTTCCCGCCGCGGGCCCCTGATCGTGACGGAGCGTCAGCCGGAACCGCGG
Organism: Kitasatospora sp. NPDC054795; assembly: GCF_053611565.1. Classification (NCBI taxonomy): domain Bacteria; kingdom Bacillati; phylum Actinomycetota; class Actinomycetes; order Kitasatosporales; family Streptomycetaceae; genus Kitasatospora; species Kitasatospora sp. NPDC054795. Next base: position 628 of record NZ_JBSHAP010000097.1, on the reverse strand, counting down.
AGAGGTCTCCCGTGTTCGCCGAGGGCGTCACGGTGCCAGTACACCCTGTCAAAGAAGGAGCAGTCATGTATCGCACCCTGATGCGGTCGAAGATCCACCGGGCCACGGTGACGCAGGCCGACCTGCACTACGTCGGCTCGCTGACCATCTGCGCCGACCTGATGGAGGCCGCCGACCTGGTGGCCGGCGAGAAGGTCGACATCGTCGACATCAACAACGGGCAGCGGCTGTCCACCTATGTGATCGAGGGGCCGCGCGGCAGCGGTGTGATCGGCATCAACGGCGCCGCCGCCCGGCTCATCGGCGTCGGCGACCTTGTGATCATCATCGCCTACGCGCAGGTGCACCAGGACGAACTCGGCAAGCTCGAACCCCGGGTGGTCTTCGTCGACGAGAACAACCGGATCCTGCACGAGGGCTCCGATCCGGCCGACGTGCCGGCGGAATCCGGCCTGGTCCGCGGTGACACCCTCGCGAACGGGAACTGAGCCGGGGTCACCGCACAACGGATCCATGGGATTTCGCCACGGCGGCCGGGCCGCGCCGGGGCGATCGCGGGCGCCGCGGTCGCCCCGGCCGGCACCGGGCGGCCGGCACTGGCCGGAGCCCGTCGGCCGGCCCCGGGCGG
>NZ_JBSHAP010000096.1:0-37680 GCF_053611565.1 Kitasatospora sp. NPDC054795 | reverse complement strand
GGGCCCCGCAGCGCGCGCGGGCGCGGCCCGCCGCCCCACAGACAGGTTCACCCGGCGAAGGAGCGGTGGCAGATGGTGCAGTCCGGCGGTGCGGCGGAGTTCGACTACGACGTGGTGGTGGTCGGGTCCGGCTTCGGCGGTTCGGTCGCGGCGCTGCGGCTGACCGAGAAGGGCTACCGGGTCGCCGTCCTGGAGGCCGGGCGGCGCTTCGACCGGGACGAACTGCCCAGGAACTCCTGGGACCTGCCGAACTACCTGTGGGCGCCGCGGCTCGGGCTGTACGGCATCCAGCGCATCCACCTGCTGGCCAACGTGCTGATCCTGGCCGGCGCCGGGGTCGGCGGCGGCTCGCTGAACTACGCCAACACCCTGTACGTGCCGCCGAAGGCCTTCTTCGAGGACCGTCAGTGGCGCCACATCACCGACTGGCAGCAGGAGTTGGCGCCGTTCTACGACCAGGCGCAGCGGATGCTCGGGGTCCGGCTCAACCCGACCCTCACCCCGTCCGACGTCCACCTCAAGGCGGCCGCCGAGCGGATGGGCGTCGGCGACACCTTCCACATGGCGCCGGTCGGGGTCTTCTTCGGCGACGGCGAGGACGCCGGGGGCAGCTCCCGGACGGAGTCCGGGGGAGGCGCGGCCAAGGCGGCCCCGGGGGGCGAGGTGGCCGACCCGTACTTCGGCGGCGCCGGCCCGGCCCGCAAGGCCTGCGTGGAGTGCGGCGAGTGCATGACCGGCTGCCGGCACGGCGCCAAGAACATGCTCACCGAGAACTACCTGTACCTGGCCGAGAAGGGCGGCGCGGAGATCCACCCGCTCACCACGGTGGCCCGGATCCGGGAGATCGGCGGGGCCGACGGGGACCGGGGCTTCGCCGTGGACGTGCGCCGCACCGACGCGCGTTCGAAGACCGACCGGGTGAAGGCGGGCGCGCGGACCATCACCGCGGCCCGGGTGGTCGTCGCGGCCGGCACCTACGGCACCCAGTCGCTGCTGCACCGGATGCGGGACGGCGGCCACCTGCCCCGGATCTCGGAGCGGCTGGGCGAGCTGACCCGGACCAACTCCGAGGCCCTGGTGGGGGCGCAGACCACCGACCGGCGCTACGGCGCCAAGGCGGACTTCACCAAGGGCGTGGCGATCACCTCCTCGATCCACCCGGACGCCAACACCCACATCGAGCCGGTCCGCTACGGCAAGGGCTCCAACGCGATGGGCGCACTGTCCATCGCCCAGGTCAGGGGCGGCGGAACGCTCCCGCGCTGGCTGCGCTACCTGGGCAACTCGGCGCTCCACCCGGTGACCTTCGCCCGCTCGATGAACCAGCGCGGCTGGTCCGAGAAGACGATCATCGGCCTGGTGATGCAGTCGCTCGACAACTCGATCACCGTCTCGCTGAGGAAGGGCCCGCTCGGCAAGGCCCGGCTCACCTCCGCCCAGGGCCACGGCGAGCCCAACCCGACCTGGATCCCGGCGGCCGAGCGCGGCGCCCAGGCGCTGGCCGACGAGATCAACGGCTTCCCCGGCAGCACCGTCGGCGAGATCTTCGACATCCCGATGACGGCGCACTTCCTGGGCGGCTGCCCGATCGGCGACGCCCCCGGGACCGGCGTGGTGGACCCGTACCACCGGCTGTACGGCTACCCGGGGATCAGCGTGGTGGACGGTTCGGCCGTGTCCGCCAACCTGGGTGTCAACCCCTCGCTCACCATCACGGCGCAGGCCGAGCGCGCCCTGTCGATGTGGCCGAACAAGGGCGAGGCGGACCCGCGCCCGGCCCAGGGCGAGGAGTACCGGCGGGTCGCGGCGGTGGCGCCGGTGCGGCCGGCCGTGCCCGAGGGCGCGTTCGGCGCGCTGCGGCTGCCGCTGCTGCCCGTCCCGGAGGTCCCGAAGAAGCGCGGCTGAAGCCGGTTCGGCGGGCCAATCCGCCTGCGCCGGTTCCCGGTTGACAGCCGTTCGGGTCCGATGGGATAAACGGGCTCCCTGGGGCGGCCAGGAACTCGTCGAGCGGGGGGAGTGCGGGCCATGGCCAACTGCGCATCGTGCGGGGCGACTTCGGAGGAGGGGGCGCCCGCCTGCGGGTCGTGCGGCCGGCCGTTCGCGCCCCCGGCCCCGCCGTCCGTTCCGCCGCCAGTGCCGCCGCCCGGGTACGGGCCGCAGCCGGGGTACGGGCCCGCGGCTGCGGGCCCGCCCGCCCTGGGCAGCTGGGGTGCCGGGCAGTCGTACGACAGGCAGCCCGCCCTCCAGCGTCTGCTGACGGCCGCGGACTGGCGCCCGGCGGCCAGGGCGGCCGTCGCGCCGACCCTCGTCCTGCTGGCCGTGGCGCTGGTCGCGGCGGTCCCGAGCGACTACCAGTACCAGTACCGGTTCGAGGCGCCCGGCTTCGGCGAGCGCTTCGGTGCGATGCTGTCGATGACCCTGAACGCGCTCGGCGCGCCGTTCCGGCTCGCCTACCAGAGCTCGGTGGGCCGGGGCCCGGACGGCTGGACCGAGACCGTCCGGGTGCTGCCGATGACCGTCACGGTCCTGTGGTGCCTGGCGCTCTGGCTCGGCCTGCGGGCCGGGCTGCGCCGGCGCAAGGCGGCCGAGGGCCAGCTGACCCGGGGCCAGGCCGCCGCCGAGGCGATGCGCACCGCGGCGGTCCTCGCGGCGGTGAGCCTGGCGCTCGGCCTGGTCGGCGGTACGGACTGGAGCCCGGACGGCCGCGGCGTGAAGTCCGACTACTTCGACTCCCGAGGGAAGCCGGAGCTGCTGGTCACCGCGGACTCCGGCTGGCTGGAGGCGGTCGCCTGGACCGTGGTGCCGGCCGCCCTGCTGACCTTCCTGGTGTACGGCACCGACGCGCTGCGCTGGGCGGCCTGGCGCAGCCGCTCGGTGCGTGGCTGGGCGGTGGCCGCGCTGACCGCCGGCCAGGCGCTCGCGGTCTCGGTGGGGCTGTCCTCGGTGGCGGCCTTCCTGCTGGTGTCGCTGAACAGCGACGACGGGGCGTTGACCGGGGTCTCGCTGGCCTTCCTGCCCAACCTCGGCCTCGGTCTGCTCGGCTTCGGCTCGGGGGCGGGCTTCCGGACGCACACCGGTCTGTCCGGTGACGGCGGCGGCTCGTGGCGCGACCGCAGCAACGACACCGAGTTCTCCTTCCTCGACCTGCGGGACCTGGGCGCCGACTGGCGCTGGGCCGGCCTGGCCGCGCTCGTCGCGGCGGGCGTGCTCGGCTGGGCGGCGTACCGGCGGCGCCTGGACGCGACCGACCGGCTGCGCCTGGCGGCCCTGCACGCCGGGGCGCTCACCCTGCTGATGGCGCTCTCCGGGGCGCGGTTGGTGGAGACCACGTCCATGACGGGCTGGACCGAGACCGCCCGGATGGAGTTCTCGCAGGAGTCCTCGGCCGGGCTGGTGTTCCTGGGCACGCTGGTGGCCAACGCCCTCTGGGCGCTGGTCGGCGCCCTGCTGGTGCCGCCGCTGCTGGTGGCCGTCCGCGACCGGGGCGCGGGCGCGCCGAACGGCGCGGTGCCGTACGCCGAGTCCCCGTTCGCCCGTGCCCAGGGTGCCGCGCCGCACCCGGCGACGGTGCCGCCGCAGGTGCCGTACGCGACGCCGCCGCACGGTGTTCCGGCGCAGCAGGGCGGTCCGGTGCCGGGGTACGGCGATCCGGCGCGGGCCGTCGTGCCGCAGGACGCGCCGTTCGCCTCCGGGGCCGGTGTGAGCGAGGTGCTCGACTCGCACGAGGAGTGGCCCACCCCGGCCGGCGGGGCGCCGGTGCCCGGCGCGCTGCCGTCGCCTCCGGCCGAGGAGCCGGTCGACCCGAGCGTCTGGCGCAAGCACCCCTGACCCGGGCGGCCGTCGCGCTGCCGGAGACCGGGAGCGCGGTGCCGGAGGCCGGGAGCACGGGGAAAGGGCAAAGGGCCCCGCGGGGGAACGGGGCCCTTTGTCGTTCAGCACTCGGCGTCAGGGCCGCGCCGGTGCTGGGGTGACGGCGCCGGGGGAGGAGCGCCGTCGTGTCGGTCGGCTTCGGGGTGCGCCGCGCGGCTCCGGCGTGGGTGGCCGGCCGTGCGGGGCGCGCACCTCCGTGCGCGGCGGGTCGGCACGCAGGTCTGCGCCGGTCCCACGCTCACGGAGCGTGAACTGACAATCGCTGCCACCGCCCTGCGGCGCGGCTGCGGAGAATGCCGTCGCGGGCCTCCTCGGTGGGCCGTGAGGCGCCGGGAGAACCGCTTACAACGAGCATCGTGCTGGACGAGGGGCTCGCTCTGCAACCGGTTCGGCACAGTTCGGCACAGGGCATTTCCCGACGGGGCCGCCGTCGATGATCACGGTGCGTAGTGGTTCGGATGGTTGTGGCGCACGGGGACGCGCGTAGCGGCACGAGGTGGACGGGGGAGTGCGCCCGGGCGCGCACCGGAACGGACCGGGGGTGCGACGGCCGGTCCCGGGCGTCCCCGGACTCCGGCCGTCCCACCTCTCGGCCCAGTCGCGGCCGGGGTCGCTGTCCCCTGCTCGCCGGCCGCGGCACCCGCGCACGGTCCCACGGAGCCGCGCGCCCGGCGGGCCGGGCGGCGGCACCACGTGCGCCGGTGGACTGGGGTGGAGCTCCACGCGTGGTCCTGCTGCCGTACGGTTCCCCCGCGGGGGCGGGCGGCGCGTCTGGCGGACGCGGCGCGGCCGTACGTTCGTCAGAAGCAACGAACCGCGGCCCCGCCCGGTCACGGTTCATTGGACGGGCAGACGAGTGAAACCGGACAGCCCGGTAGAATCGGTGTCCAGACACCCCACACCGTCCGCCGCAGCCGCAGTCCCGCCGGGGAGGCGGCCACGCGTGACACCTCGATACCGCTGCCGGAAGGCCGTCTGTGTCCTCTGCAATTCCCGTCCAGTCCGCGCCGGACAACGACCCCGTCCTGGTGGTCGACTTCGGCGCCCAGTACGCCCAGCTCATCGCCCGTCGGGTGCGTGAGGCGCGGGTCTACAGCGAGATCGTGCCGAGCAGCATGCCGGTCGCCGAGATGCTCGCCAAGAACCCCAAGGCGATCATCCTCTCCGGTGGCCCCTCGTCGGTCTACGAAGACGGCGCGCCGCAGATCGACCGCGCGATCTTCGAGGCCGGTGTCCCGGTCTTCGGCATGTGCTACGGCTTCCAGCTGATGGCCAAGAGCCTCGGTGGCACCGTCGACAACAACGGCGCCCGCGAGTACGGCCGTACCCCGCTGACCGTCTCCCGCACCGGCTCCACCCTGTTCGAGGGCGTCCCGGCGCAGCACTCGGTGTGGATGTCGCACGGCGATGCCTGCTCCGCCGCCCCGGAGGGCTTCGCCGTCACCGCCTCCACCGACCTGGTCCCGGTCGCGGCCTTCGAGAACGACGAGGCCCGGCTCTACGGCGTCCAGTACCACCCCGAGGTGCTGCACTCCGACCACGGCCAGCAGGTCCTGGAGCACTTCCTCTACCGCGGCGCCGGCATCGCCCCGACCTGGACCACCGGCAGCGTGGTCGACGAGCAGATCGCCCTGATCCGCGAGCAGGTCGGCGACAAGCGCGCGATCTGCGGCCTGTCCGGCGGCGTGGACTCCGCGGTCGCGGCCGCCCTGGTCAACAAGGCCATCGGCGACCGGCTGACCTGCGTCTACGTCGACCACGGCCTGATGCGCAAGGGCGAGACCGAGCAGGTCGAGAAGGACTTCGTGGCCGCCACCGGCGTCCAGCTGAAGGTCGTCGACGCCGCCGAGCGCTTCCTGAACGCGCTGAAGGGGGTCACCGACCCCGAGGAGAAGCGCAAGATCATCGGCCGGGAGTTCATCCGGGTCTTCGAGCAGGCCCAGGCCGAGATCGTCGCCGAGGCCGGCGAGCAGGGCGAGTCGGTCGACTTCCTGGTCCAGGGCACCCTGTACCCGGACGTGGTGGAGTCCGGTGGCGGCACCGGCACCGCCAACATCAAGTCCCACCACAACGTCGGCGGCCTGCCCGAGGACCTCCAGTTCCAGCTGGTGGAGCCGCTGCGCAAGCTGTTCAAGGACGAGGTCCGGATGGTCGGCCAGGAGCTGGGCCTGCCGGAGGAGATCGTCCAGCGCCAGCCGTTCCCGGGCCCGGGCCTGGGCATCCGGATCGTCGGTGAGGTCACCAAGGAGCGTCTGGACCTGCTCCGCGACGCCGACGCGATCGCCCGCGAGGAGCTGACCGCGGCCGGTCTGGACCGCGAGATCTGGCAGTGCCCGGTCGTGCTGCTCGCCGACGTCCGCAGCGTGGGCGTGCAGGGCGACGGCCGCACCTACGGCCACCCGATCGTGCTGCGCCCGGTCTCGTCCGAGGACGCCATGACGGCCGACTGGTCGCGCCTGCCGTACGACGTGCTGGCGAAGATCTCCACCCGGATCACCAACGAGGTCCGCGACGTGAACCGCGTCGTCGTCGACGTCACCAGCAAGCCGCCGGGCACCATCGAGTGGGAGTGATCACTCCCGCCGGCCGCCGGGACGCTACTTCGTCCTGAGGCCGATGCCTGAACGGTCGCGCCGTCGTTCCCCTACTGGAGGGAGCGACGGCGCGACCGTTTGCGGTGCGGGCGTCGTTCTCCGGGAGGACCTCCCACCGAAAGCGGCCGGGAGCGGGCAGAATGCGGACCGGACCTGTCAGGGACTGGCAGGCGGCGAGGGAAGGTGTGAGGGATGTCGGAGGCCAGCAACTCGGTGCCGGCCGGTGGCGGCGCGGCCGGCCGGGCCGCCAGGGCGGCGCAACTGCGGGCGCTCGCGTCCACGTACGCGCTGCTGCCCCTGCGGCTCTTCCTCGGCGTCACCTTCGTCTACGCCGCGCTCGACAAGCTCTCCGACGCCCACTTCCTGGCCGGGGTGGGCGACCCGGCGTCCTTCGTCTCGCAGACCCAGGCCGCCAAGGCGGGCGGCAGCCCGATCTCCTTCCTGCTCGGCCCCGCCCTCGACCACCCGACCCTGTTCGCGCTCGCCGTCGCCTTCGGCGAGCTGGCGGTGGGCCTGGGCACCCTGCTCGGCCTCTGGGGCCGGGTCGCCGCGCTCGGCGGCGCGCTGCTCAACCTCAGCCTGTGGCTGACCGTCAGCTGGAGCGTCTCGCCGTACTACCTCGGCAACGACCTGGCCTACCTGATGGCCTGGACGCCGCTGCTGCTGGCCGGCACGCCGTACCTGTCGGTGGACGGCTACCTGGCCGGCCGGGCCGGACGGGACCGCGCGCGCGGGCTGGGCGAGGACCACGTCAAGCGCCGGGCCCTGATGGACGGCGGGATCGCGGCCGTCGCGATCGGCGGGGCCGGGCTGCTCACCGGCTCGCTGACCCGGACCTTCGGCCGGGACAGGTCGGCCGCGCCCGAGCCGTCGGCGGCCCCGGCCTCCGCCGCCCCGGCCTCCGCCGCCCCGGCCTCCGCCGCCGCGTCCGGCGCGGCCCCGGCCTCCGCCGCCCCGGCGACGGCGCCCACGGTGCCCGCCGCGAGCGTGCCGGTCGGCGGCTCGGCCCAGGTCAAGGACCCGGCCACCGGGGACGCCGTCTACATCGTCCAGCCCAAGGCCGGCCAGTACTGCGCCTTCTCCGCGGTGTGCACCCACTCCGGCTGCGCCGTGGACGCGCCGAAGAACGGTCAGCTGTACTGCCCCTGCCACGGCTCCCGGTTCGACGCCGCGACCGGTGCGGTGGTCAACGGGCCGGCGGTCAAGCCGCTGCCCAAGTACGCCGTCAGCAAGGACGGGGACCGGCTGGCCCTGGGCCCGCAGCAGAGCTGAGGGCCCAGGGCCGGTCAGGCGCGGCGCGGGACGTCCGGGGGCCTGCCCCGGCCGTTCACTCCTCGCGGCCGTTCACTCCTCGCGGTCGGGCCGGTCGCGCCGGGCCACCGCCGCGACGGCGCCGGCCAGGCCGCCGACACCGAGCACGATGAAGGTGACCGGGATGACGATCCGCCCGTTCACCGACTGGTCGTTGAGCGCCGCGACCAGGTAGAGCACCGCGAGTACGGTGAACAGCGCGCCCGCGATCAGCGAGAACAGGTCGAGCCGGTGCTTCCTCACTGCTGGACCACCTTGATGTTGCCGAGCCCGATTCCGAGTTCGAGATTGAGGGTCCCCTTGGCCGGCTGCCCGTTGGCAGGGCCGATCAGGTAGGTGTGCCGCCCCGTGCCGTCGCTCCGCTCGCCCGGGACGGTGACGTTGCCCAGGCCGATCCGGGTCACCAGGTTCACCGTGATGTCGTCCGGCACGGTGACCGTCATGTCGCCGGTTCCGAGGTCGACCTTGGTGGCGAGGGTGGCCCCCGCCGGGTCGAGCGCGGAGAGGTCGAGCCTGATCTGCCCGGCGCCCAGGTTGTACCGGTCGCGCAGGTCGGTCGCCGAGGCGACGGTCCAGGCGCGATCGCCGACGGCGTTGCGCATGGAGTCCGGCGAGTGGCCGACGAAGGCCAGGGCCAGAGTGAGCAGCAGGCCGGTCACCGCCAGCCGGCGGGCCCGGCCGAACTTCGCGCCGACCAGCAGCGTCAGGCCCACCACCAGCAGCGCGGTGGCCAGCACCGTCGCACCCAGCACCGTGGGGCCGTGGTAGTCGGCGGAGGCGGCCCAGACCGCGGCGCCCGCGCCGACCGCCAGCAGGAAGCCGAAGAAGCCGAGCGCCGAGCGCTCCCGGGGGCGCCGTACGGCGGCGGGCGCGGGGCGCCGCCCGGGGTGCTCCTTGCGCAGCGGGTCGCCCTGCGGCAGGTCGGCGCGCTGCCACCAGGGCCGGGCCGGGCCACCGGCCGGCGGTACCGGGGTGCCGAAGGGCGGCGTCGGGGTGCCGAAGGGCGGGGTGGCCGAGGAGCCGCCCCCGTACGGATTGCGCTCGGGGTGGCGGGGGTCCCACAGGTAGCCGCCGGCGCCGGGGGCCGGGCTGTCGGCAGGGCCCTTTCCGGCCCGGGCGGACTCGTCCTGCTCCGGCCGCGGCCAGCGGTAGGCCCCGGCGCTCCCGGCGTCCGCCGCGCCGCCGGTGACCCCGGTGACCCCGGTGACCCCGGTGACCCCGGCGCCCTCGGACCCGTCGGACCCCGGGAAGTGGCGGTCGTACGGCCCGCCGCCGCGGCGGTCGCGCCCCCGGCCGCGGCCCCGGCGGCGCTCCGGGTCGTAGCGCACCGCCAGGAAGACCAGGGCGGCGAGCAGCAGCAGCGGGAACATCTGGTCCCCGTCGCCCATCGAGGAGAAGAACACCCCGGTGCCGATCACGGTCAGCAGCACCGCTCCGACCGACTGGCCGTCCACCCGCCCGGTGAGCACCCGCTGGAGCTCGGTGCGCCCGCCGCGGCCCTTGGACTCGTCGTCGGTCGGGACGATCAGCCAGGCCAGGCCGTACAGGAACAGCCCGAGGCCGCCGGAGAGGCAGAGCACCACCGTGACGATCCGGAAGACCACCGGGTCGATGTCCAGGTGCCGGCCGAGGCCGCCGCAGACGCCGGCCACCACGCGGTGGTGCTCGGCCCGGGTCAGTGGCGGGCGGTCCGGTTCCGGCGGGGCGGCGGGCCCGGCCTCCTCGATGCGGGGGTCCTCGGTCATGGGCACCATCCTTCCGGCAGGGGCGGGCCCGGCCCAACCGGGTCGATCCCTGTCCGTACCCTGACTTGTCCCTGATACGCGATGGGGACACACCCTGATGCGCCCGTGGGCGCGCGCGTGGAACCATCGGTGCCGTGGCAGCCCCCGGTACCGATCCCCGACCCACCGCCCCCGACGCCGCGTCGTCGGCCGGCGCCGACCCGAGCGCGCCCGACGACGGGAGGCCGCCCTACCGGCGGCTCTACCGCAGCCCGCAGGGACGGATGCTCGGCGGCGTCGCGCACGGCCTGGCGGTGCACCTCGGGCTGCCGGTGCGGTGGGTGCGGATCGCCTTCGTCGTGCTGTTCTTCGCGCAGGGGATCGGCGCCCTGCTGTACGCCGCGTTCTGGTTCGTGGTGCCGATCGGCATCGGCGAGCCCTCGCAGCGCGGCGGCGCCCAGTGGGTGTACGTCAACGGGGTGTTCGTCCCGGCCTCGCCCGGGCTGCAGGGCGGCCTGCTGAGCAAGGGCGGCCAGGCCGGCGGCTGGGTGGCCCGGATGCGCCGGCTGCTCCAGCACACCCTGCAGGGCGAGCCGGTGGGCGCCCCCGCGGAGGGGGAGGAGGCGGCGCCGGCCGGCAAGGCCGGGCAGGGCGGCCTGGGCCAGCTCACCGCCCTGGTGATGACGGTGATCGGCCTGATCGCCCTGCTCAACGTGCTCGGCCTGCAGACCGCCAAGCCGTACACCTGGCCGCTGCTGGCGATCGGCGTCGGCGTGGCGCTGGTCTGGCGGCAGGCCGACGACTCGCGCTGGCAGCGCTGGTTCGGCATCGAGGAGGGCGAGAAGCGGCGCGGCGCCTACACCCGGGTCGGCGCCGGCGTGCTGCTCGCCGTGGCCGGCACCATCGCGCTGCTCGCCATGCAGGGCAGTGGCTCCACGCTCGGCTCGGTGGTCGAGGCCTCGCTCGCGGTGCTGGCCGGCGTGCTGGTGCTGCTGGGCCCGTACGGACTGCGACTCTGGCAGGACCTCGGGGCCGAGCGCACGGCCCGCATCCGCGCCCAGGAGCGGGCCGAGATCGCCGCGCACATCCACGACTCCGTGCTGCACACCCTGACCCTGATCCAGCGCCGGGCCGAGGACCCCAAGGAGGTGCTGCGGCTGGCCCGCTCGCAGGAGCGCGAGCTGCGGCTGTGGCTGTACCGCCCGGAGGCCGCCGCCGAGGCCGCGCCGGACACCATGGCGGAGAGCCTGCGGGCCGCCGTCGCCGAGGTCGAGGACCGGCACGGCGTCCCGGTGGAGCTGGTGATCGTCGGCGACTGCCCGATGGACGAGAGGATCGCGGCACAGATGCAGGCCGCGAGGGAGGCGACCGTCAACGCGGCCAAGTACGGTGGCGGGGGACCGGTCCAGGTCTACGCCGAGGTGGAGGGGAGGACGGTGTCGGTGTTCGTCCGCGACCACGGCCCCGGCTTCGACCCCGACACGGTGCCCGAGGACCGGATGGGCGTACGGGAGTCGATCATCGGCCGGATGAAGCGCAACGGCGGCACCGCTCGGGTGCGGCCGGCGGCGGGCGGCGGCACCGAGGTCGAGTTGGAGATGGAGAGAGCGGATGACTGAGGCAGCTCCGGAGCGTACTGCGCGGGTCGTGCTGGTGGACGACCACCGGATGTTCCGGACGGGGGTCAGGGCCGAGATCGGCCGTACCGAGGTGACCGGCATCGACGTGGTCGGCGAGGCCGACGACGTGGACTCGGCGGTCCGCGTGGTCGCCGAGACCAGGCCGGACGTGGTGCTGCTCGACGTCCACCTGCCGGGCGGCGGCGGCGTCGAGGTGCTGCGCCGCTCGGCCGGGGTGATGGGCGAGGGGTCGGGCGGCGCGGCGCGCGGCGCCTCGGACAAGAGCGGTGGCGAGCGACGGGAGGGCGTGAAGTTCCTGGCGCTGTCGGTGTCGGACGCCGCCGACGACGTCATCGGCGTCATCCGCGGCGGCGCGCGCGGCTACGTCACCAAGACCATCACCGGCACCGACCTGGTGAACGCGATCTTCCGGATCGCCGACGGGGACGCGGTGTTCTCGCCCCGGCTGGCCGGCTTCGTGCTGGACGCCTTCGCCGCCACCGACACCCCGCCGGTGGACGAGGACCTGGACCGGCTCACCCAGCGCGAGCGGGAGGTCCTGCGGCTGATCGCCCGCGGCTACGCCTACAAGGAGATCGCCAAGCAGCTCTTCATCTCGGTGAAGACGGTCGAGAGCCACGTCTCCGCGGTGCTGCGCAAGCTCCAGCTGAGCAACCGCCACGAGCTGACCCGCTGGGCCACCGCCCGCCGTCTGGTCTGAGGCTCTGAGGCCCTGAGGCTCTGAGGGGCCGAGGCGCCCGGCGACCGGTCCGGGGCGTCCGGCGCCCTCGAAGGCCGGTGCGGGCCCGTCCGACCGGCCCGCACCGGCCCGCACCGGCCCGCACGGCCCGGTCGCCCGGGGCGGGCGGGCTTGTCGGCGGGTGGCCATAGACTCGATGTGCCATGAGTAGCCTCTTTGACGACCTTCCGCTCCCCGGTTTCGAGGCACCCGCCGCCGGGTCGAAGCAGCCCGCCGCTCCCCTCGACGAGGAGCCCCCGCCGTACGACGACGACGTTCCGTACGACGCGTACGAGGAGGCCATCCCGGACGGGCTGTTCGGGACCGACCACTCCGCCGAGGCGGAGCGGGACGCCTGGTACCGCAACGGCGCCGCGCGGACGGTGGTGGACCCGGCGCAGCTGCTGGAGGGGATGAACGACCCGCAGCGCGAGGCGGTGCTGCACGCGGGCTCGCCGCTGCTGATCGTGGCCGGCGCCGGCTCGGGCAAGACCCGGGTGCTGACCCACCGGATCGCCCACCTGCTGGGCGCCCGCGGGGTGCAGCCGGGGGAGATCCTGGCGATCACCTTCACCAACAAGGCGGCCGGCGAGATGCGCGAGCGCGTCGAGGCGCTGGTCGGCCCGCGCGCCCGGGCGATGTGGGTCTCCACCTTCCACAGCGCCTGCGTGCGCATCCTGCGCCGCGAGTCCAAGCAGCTGGGCTTCACCTCCAGCTTCTCGATCTACGACTCGGCGGACTCGCAGCGGCTGATGTCGCTGGTCTGCCGGGACCTCGACCTGGACCCGAAGCAGTTCCCGCCGAAGTCCTTCACGGCGAAGGTCAGCAACCTCAAGAACGAGCTGATCGACGAGGAGACCTTCGCCGACCAGGCCGCCAACCCGATGGAGAAGAAGCTCGCCGAGGCGTACGCGCTCTACCAGCGGCGGCTGCGCGAGGCCAACGCGCTGGACTTCGACGACATCATCATGACGACGGTGAACCTGCTGCAGGCCTTCCCCGACGTCGCCGAGCACTACCGGCGCCGGTTCCGGCACATCCTGGTCGACGAGTACCAGGACACCAACCACGCCCAGTACATGCTGGTCAGGGAGCTGAGCGGGGGCTCTGTCGCGGCCGCGCCCAGGCGCACCGCGGACGGCGACCTCGTGAACCCGGCGGCCGGGCGGCTCGCCGAGGTGCCGCCGGCCGAGCTGTGCGTGGTCGGTGACGCGGACCAGTCGATCTACGCCTTCCGCGGCGCGACCATCCGCAACATCCTCCAGTTCGAGGAGGACTACCCGAACGCGACCACGATCCTGCTGGAGCAGAACTACCGCTCCACCCAGACCATCCTGAGCGCCGCCAACGCCGTCATCGAGCGCAACGCCAACCGCCGCGAGAAGAAGCTGTGGACGGCCGGCGATCACGGCGAGAAGGTCATCGGCTACGTCGCGGACGACGAGCACGGCGAGGCCCAGTTCATCGCCGACGAGATCGACCGGCTCACCGACAACGGCGAGGCCAAGCCCGGCGACGTCGCGATCTTCTACCGGACCAACGCCCAGTCCCGCGTGTTCGAGGAGGTGTTCATCCGGGTCGGCCTGCCGTACAAGGTGGTCGGCGGGGTGCGCTTCTACGAGCGCAAGGAGGTCCGGGACGTCCTGGCGTACCTGCGGGTGCTCTCCAACCCGGAGGACACCGTGCCGCTGCGCCGGATCCTCAACGTGCCCAAGCGCGGCATCGGCGAGCGGGCCGAGGCGATGATCGACGCGCTGGCCGCGCGGGAGCGGATCTCCTTCGCCCGGGCGCTGGTCCGGGTCGACGAGGCCTACGGGATGGCCGCGCGCTCGGCCAACGCCGTTAAGAAGTTCAACACCCTGATGGCCGGGCTGCGCCAGGTCGTCGAGTCGGGCGCGGGCCCGGCGGCGGTGCTGGAGGCCGTCCTGGAGGAGACCGGCTACCTGGCCGAGCTCCAGGCGTCGACCGACCCGCAGGACGAGACCCGGGTGGAGAACCTCCAGGAGCTCGCCTCCGTCGCCCTGGAGTACGAGCAGGACCCGGGCGAGCGGCCGGACGGCGACGCCGAGGGCACACCGCCGGTCGGCTCGCTGGCCGACTTCCTGGAGCGGGTCGCGCTGGTCGCCGACTCCGACCAGATCCCGGACGACGACGAGAACGGCCAGGGTGTCATCACGATGATGACCCTGCACACCGCCAAGGGCCTGGAGTTCCCGGTGGTCTTCCTGACCGGCATGGAGGACGGGATCTTCCCGCACATGCGGGCGCTCAACCAGGTCAAGGAGCTGGAGGAGGAGCGCCGGCTCGCGTACGTCGGGCTCACCCGGGCCCGCGAGCGGCTGTACCTGACCCGCTCGGTGCTGCGCAGCGCCTGGGGGCAGCCGGCCTACAACCCGGCCTCGCGGTTCCTGGAGGAGATCCCGGAGACGCTGGTGGAGTGGAAGCGCACCGGGGCGGCGCAGGCGCCGGTCCAGCGCGGCTTCTCCTCCGGCTCGTCCTGGGGCAGGTCCTCGTCCGGGGGCGGCGGTTCGCGGTCCTCGTCGACGGCGGCCGCGCCGAAGGCGGGCTGGGGGCAGTCGGCCCGGCGCGGCGGCCGGACGGTGGAGCGCGAGGCCGTCTCGCTCGCGGTCGGCGACCGGGTCACCCACGACAGCTTCGGGCTGGGCACGGTGATGGCCGTCACGGGCGCCGGCGACCGGGCGCAGGCCACCGTCGACTTCGGCGCCGAGGGCCGCAAGCAGCTGCTGCTGCGCTACGCGCCCGTCGAGAAGCTGTAGGGCGGCTCAGCGCGGGTCCAGCCCGTTCGCGAGGAACCAGGGCAGCGGGTCGATCGGTCCGCTGCCCTGCGGCCGGATCTCGAAGTGCAGGTGCGGGCCGGTGCTGTTGCCGCTGGTGCCGACGAAGGCGATCACGTCGCCCTGCTTCACCGGGCCCTTGCGCACCTTGTACGCCCGCAGGTGGCAGTACCAGGCCTCGGTGCCGTCGGGCATCTTGATGATCGTCATGTAGCCGTAGAACGGGTTCCACTGGGTGCGCAGGGTGCCGTCCGTCACGGCGTAGACCTCGGAGCCGCCGTCCACCGGGAAGTCGATGCCGGTGTGCCGGTTGGCCCAGTGGGTGCCGGCCTCGCCGAACTGTTCGCCGAGACCGTGCCGGGCGACCGGCATGACCACCTTGGGCCTGACCGGCTCGGGCGCCGACTCGGCGGTGGGCTGCGCGGTGGGGGCCTCGGTGGGCTGGGCGCCGGCCAGCGGCAGGCGGGCGTCGCCGCGCGAGGCCTGGGTCGGCGCGCCGGCCGCGACCGCCTGGGCCGCCACCTGAGCGGCGGTGGTGTCCGGGGCGTTGTCGGCCGCGCTTCGCGGCACCTGTCCGGCGGCCTGGGTGCGCTGCTGGTCGGCCTCCCCCTGCACCGTGATCGCCGCCGCCGCGGCCACCCCGAGCGCGGCCACCGACGGCAGCGCGACCCGCAGCAGCGCCGTCCGGGTGGCCGCCCTGGCGGCGCCGCGGCGCTGGGCACGGGACTGCTCGCGGGCGGCGAGGCGCAGCTCCGCGCGGGTCGGACGGGCGGCTGCATCGGGAGCCATCGGGGGCTGCCTCCTCGGTGGGCCTCGGACGTCGTCGGGCGGGGGAAGACAGCGGTGACTGTAGCTCCCTGGCCGACGCCCCGGAAAAACCTCCGGATGTCAAGGGGGCGGCCGGGGGGTCTGTGCGGAGGTTGCGGGGAGGATGGGCAGGCCCGCCGGCGGCAAGGGCCGGAGCTGTGACTTTGCCCTCCTCTTGGGAGGTGGCACGGTCAACCGTGCCGGGTGGCGCTAACCTCCCCTCAGGTTGGTTATTGACCGTTAACCGCGACGGCGGCCCACGAGGCCCGGTCGGATGGTGGACGACGACGTCCAGGAGGCAGTCATGAGTGTGTCGGGGCCGATCCGTGTGGTGGTCGCCAAGCCCGGGCTCGACGGTCACGACCGTGGTGCCAAGGTCATCGCGCGCGCCCTGCGCGACGCCGGTATGGAGGTCATCTACACCGGACTGCACCAGACGCCCGAGCAGGTCGTCGACACCGCGATCCAGGAGGACGCGGACGGCATCGGTCTGTCCATCCTCTCCGGCGCCCACATGACGCTGTGCGCGCGGGTCCTGGAACTGCTGAAGGAGCGCGACGCGGAGGACATCAAGGTCTTCTGCGGCGGGATCATCCCGGACGAGGACATCGCCGAGCTCAAGGCGATGGGTGTCGCGGACATCTTCACCCCGGGCACGCCGACCCGCGACGTGGTCGCCTGGGTCGAGTCGAACCTGCGGGCCGGCTGAACCACCGCGCGTCGAGCGGGCCGCCCCTCCCCGGGGCCGGCCCGCTCCGCCGTTCCAGGGCCCGGAAAGCCCCGGAAAGCCCCGGGCCGGCCCGTCGGCTCCGGCAGCCCCCGGCTCAGCCCGCCAGCTCCGCGAGCATCGCCGCCCGGAAGCGCAGGGTGCCGGCCAGCCGGGCGAAGGTCTCGGACCACGCGGAGTCCGGGGCGGCCCCGGCGGCCAGCTCCTCCACGGCGGCGGCCGTCTCCGGGGCGAGCGCGCGCTCCGTCATCCCGAGCACCCCGCTGTGGCTCCACGGGTACGCCCCGGAGGCCGCCGCCCGGGCCAGGGCGGTCACCACGGCCGTGGACAGCGGCGGCGTCCACGGGGTGGCGCAGGCGCCGAGCAGCTGGAAGGCCTCGCCCAGCCCGTGCGCCGTGATGAACGCCGCCGTCCAGACGGCCCGCTTCTCCGGCGGGAGGACGGCCAGCAGCTTGGCCGGTGCGCCGGTGGCGCGCGCCGCACGGGCCCGCGCACCGCGCCCGGACGGGGCCGGGCCGAGCAGCGCCCGCGCCCAGTCGGCGTCCTGCTGGCGGACGGCGGCCCGCGCCCAGGCCTCCCGCAGGTCGTCGGCCCAGCTGCTGCTGGTCTCGTCGATGCTGTCGCCGACCCGCAGGGCAAGCAGCTGCTCGGGCGTCAGCCCGGTGCTCTCCGGCCAGAGCGACAGCGGCGCGGCGGCCACCACCTCGCCGAACCACCAGGCCCGTTCGCCGCGCCCGGTGGGCGACTTGGGCGCGATCCCGTCGCGCTGCATCTGCGCGTCGCACTCGGCGGGCGGGGTGACCAGCAGATGCGTGCCGGTGCCGGCGAGCCGGACGGCGGCCCGCGCCCGCTCGGCCATCCGGCGGGCCAGGGCCGAGCCGGGCAGGGTGGAGAGCAGTTCGGCGGCGGTGGCCCGGACGTTCTTGCTGCGGTCGCCGAGGGCGGCCTCCAGGAACGGTTCGTCGGCGGGGGAGAGGCCGTCCTGGAGGGCGTCCAGGAAGAGCAGGCGGTCCTCGGCGCGCTCGGTCGACCAGGTGCCGCGCAGCAGTTCCAGACCGGCCGCCGGATCGCGCCGGCGCAGCAGCGTGAGATGGGTGACCCGTTCGGCGAACAGGCCCTCGTGCCAGAGCCGGTCGTCCGTCGGCTGCTGCGGCAGGTCGGGGGCGGCGGTGCGCAGCACGAACCGCCAGTCGGGGTTCTGCTCGGCCAGCCAGCGGCCCGGCGGACCGGCCAGGGCCACGGCGTCGGGGCGCAGTTCGCTGCGGGCGCGGGCGGCGTCGAGCAGTCCGGGTATCAGCGCGGCGGGCGGGCGCAGGCCCCGGGCCCGGGCGGTGGTGAGCCACTGCGGCAGCAGCTCGGCCAGGTTGGCCAGGGTGCCGCCGCCGCTGCCGGCCCGCCCCGAGAGCAGGACGGCCAGCCGGCGGGCGGCCGGCTCGGGCAGCTCCGGGCGGGTGTCCTCGGCCGCGGGCGGCCCGGGCGGCCCGGCGGCCGGTACGGGCAGCGCTCCGGCCCGGCGGCGGACGGCGGCCAGCGCGGCCAGCTCCAGCAGGGCGGTGGCCGGATCGCTCCGGTCCACGGCGTCGGCGAGCGGCAGGGCGGTGGCCGGGAGCGGGCGGCGGTCGGTGCCGAGCAGGGCGCTGGTGTGCAGGGTCTCCCACGGGTCCTGGGTGATCGTCATGCCGGGTTCTCCTGGGGCGTGTCTGGGGCGTGTCTGGGGCGCGCCCTAAGCGTTGGTGAGGCCGACCGGGCGTCGGCCGGCGGCCCAGGCCGTGACCGGGGCGAAGCCCTGGTGGCCGTACTCGCCGAAGACCGTCAGCGGGCGGCCGGTGGAGACGGCGGCCAGCCGCCACAGGGCCGTCTCCGGGACGGTCGAGGCACGGACCGGCACGGTGTGGTGGCCGTCCGTCAGGAACCAGCCGTCCGGGGTGCGGACCGGGACGACGTCGCCGAGTACGGTCGGCCGGCTCTCCAGCCACGGGTCGTCGGCGACGGCGGTGCCGTAGCCGGCCACCGCCTCGGCGACGGTGAGCCCGGCGGGCGGTTCGGCGGGGCCCGGCTCGGGAGCGCCGTAGCGCTCGCCGAGGGTGGCGCGCAACGGGTGGGCGCCCGGGTGGTAGGCGAGGTCGGCCTCCACCAGGCGGCCGGTGGGCAGGGCGAGGGCGGGGGCCTGGCCGGTGCGGCCGAAGGAGAGCAGCAGCGCCGGGCGGCCGGTCTTGGCGCCGCGCAGCCAGATCCGGCGGGTGATGAGCCGCTCGTCCGAGGTGTCGCGGCTGCCGAGCACCAGCCAGCGGTCGCGGACGGTCGGGCCGGCCAGCACCTCGTTGCTCTCCACGGTGTAGCCGACCCGGGTGCGGACGGTGGCGGCCAGCTCGGCGGGCAGTTCGTCCAGCCGGGTGGCGGCGGTGGCGAGCAGGTGCAGCATCGCGTACTCCTCCAGCAGCCGCTCCTGCGGCAGCGCGTCCAGTTCGCGGACCCGGGCGGCCAGGCCGGGGGCCTGTGCGTCGACCATCCGGGCGGCGACCTCCTCCCAGGGCCCGGCGGTGGACCGGTCGGCGAGGCCGTGCCGGATCCGGTCGGCCAGCCGCAGCCGCAGCTCGGCCGCGCCGGCCGCGACCCGGGCGCCCCGCCGCTCGGCCCGGCGCCGGGCGCTCTCCGGATCGACGACCTGCTCCTTCACGCGCTTCTCGGCGCGCTCCTGGCGGGACGTGAGCCATTCGGCCACCCAGTCGGCGGGCTTCCCGGCCGGGACGGCCTGAGGGGTTCCGCTCCACAGCAGGAGGAGCCCGAGCGCGTGCTTGCACGGGAACTTCCGGCTGGGGCAGCTGCACTGGTAGGCGGGCGTGGCGAGTTCGATCGCGGTGCGGTACGGCGTGCGGCCGCTGCCCTTGCACTCGCCCCACAGCGCGGTGCCGTCGGTGCCGGTGCCGGACCACGGCGCGGGCGCGGACAGCTTGCCCGCGGCCTTCTGCGAGGCGGCGTCAGGTGCCAGGGACAGGACGTGTTCGGTGCTCCAGCGTTCCTCCATGCGACCGACCGTAGGCGGCGGCACTGACATCGGCTGACGGACCGTCCGGGGCCCCGCCGGGTTGTCAGTGGCTCGGTGCAGGGTGGGTTCCACAGGCCGGGACGCCGACCTGGCTCCCCCCGATCACCCTTGCGCCCGGGGCACCCGTGTGCCCGGCGGCAGACCCGAAGGAGCCCCCATGACCGACGTTCTGCGGCAGCACGCCGAGGACGCGTTCGCCGGCGAACTGGCCGCGCTGGCCGCACAGGACGACCGTCCGCGTCCCGAGCGCTGGAAGCTCTCGCCGTGGGCCGTGGCGACGTACCTGCTCGGCGGCGAACTGCCCGACGGCACCCGGATCACCCCCAAGTACATCGGCCCGCGCCGGGTCGTCGAGGTCGCCGTGACGACCCTGGCGACGGACCGCGCGCTGCTGCTGCTCGGCGTGCCGGGCACCGCGAAGACGTGGGTGTCCGAGCACCTGGCGGCGGCGATCAGCGGCGACTCCACGATGCTGGTGCAGGGCACCGCCGGCACCCCCGAGGAGGCCGTCCGGTACGGCTGGAACTACGCCCAGCTGCTCACCCGCGGGCCCAGCCGGGACGCCCTGGTGCCCTCGCCGCTGATGCGGGCGATGGCCGAGGGCAGGATCGCCCGGGTCGAGGAGCTCACCCGCATCCCGGCCGACGTGCAGGACAGCCTGATCACCATCCTGTCGGAGAAGACGCTGCCGATACCGGAGTTGGGCTCCGAGACGCAGGCGGTGCGCGGCTTCAACGTCATCGCCACCGCCAACGACCGCGACCGCGGCGTCAACGAGCTGTCCAGCGCGCTGCGCCGCCGCTTCAACACCGTGGTGCTGCCGCTGCCGGGCTCGCTGGACGAGGAGGTCGACATCGTCACCCGCCGGGTCAACCAGCTCGGCCGCTCCCTGGAACTGCCCGAACTGCCCGGCGGCGCCGAGGAGATCAGGCGCGTGGTCACCGTCTTCCGGGAGCTGCGGGCCGGGATCACGGTGGACGGCCGGACGAAGGTCAAGACCCCGAGCGGCACCCTCTCCACCGCCGAGGCGATCTCGGTGGTGACCAACGGACTCGCGCTGGCCACCCACTTCGGCGACGGCGTGCTGCGCGCCGGGGACGTGACGGCCGGCATCCTCGGCGCCGTCGTCCGCGACCCGGTGGCGGACCGGGCGGTCTGGCGAGAGTACGTCGAAGGGGTGGTGCGCGAGCGCGACGGCTGGAAGGACTTCTACCGCGCCGCCCGTGAGGTGGGGGCATGACGGCGCCCGAGGTCGCCCTGCTGGGCATCCGCCACCACGGCCCCGGCTCGGCCCGGGCGGTCGCCGCCGCGCTGGCGCAGTGGCGGCCGGACGCGGTGCTGATCGAGGGACCGCCGGAGGCCGACGGCATCGTCCACCTGGCCGCGGAGAAGGACCTGGTCCCGCCGGTCGCGCTGCTCGCCCACGCGGTGGACGACCCGGCGAAGGCCGCCTTCTGGCCGTACGCCGAGTTCTCCCCTGAGTGGGTGGCGATCCGGCACGCCGTGGAGCACGACCTGCCGGTCCGCTTCATCGACCTGCCCGCCGGGCACGGCTTCGCGCCGGCCCCGGAGGAGGACGCGGAGGGGACGGCCGAGGAGGGGACGGCCGTCGAGGGCACGGCCGCCGAGGAGGAGGACGCCGGGCCGGTCGCCGATCCGCTGGCGCTGCTCGCCGAGGCGGCCGGGCACGACGACGCGGAGCGCTGGTGGGAGGACGTGGTCGAGCACCGCGCGCCCGGCGACGACGCGCTGGCGCCGTTCGCCGCCGTCGCCGAGGCGATGGGCGCGCTGCGCGAGGAAGGCCTCGGGGAGTCCCGCCGGGACCTGCTGCGCGAGGCGTACATGCGCCAGCAGATCCGCGCCGCCCGCCGCGCCGGGCACCGCAGGATCGCCGTGGTCTGCGGGGCCTTCCACGTCCCCGCGCTGGAGCGGATGCCCACCGTCGCCCACGACCGGGCGCTGCTCGCCGCACTGCCGAAGAAGGTGCGGACGGACATCACCTGGGTGCCGTGGACGCACCGCCGGCTCTCCCAGGCCACCGGTTACGGCGCGGGGGTGCAGTCGCCCGGCTGGTACCACCACCTGTTCACCACCGACGGTGACCCGGTGCCGCGCTGGCTCACCCGGGCGGCCGACCTGCTGCGCGCCGAGGACCACCCGGTCTCCTCCGCGCACGTGATCGAGGCGGTCCGGCTGGCCGAGACCCTGGCCGTGCTGCGCGGCCGCCCGCTCGCCGGGCTGACCGAGACCCTGGACGCCGTGCGCGCGGTGCTCTGCGAGGGCTCGGACGTCGCCCTGGAGCTGGTCCGGGACCGCCTGGTGGTCGGCGACGCGCTCGGTGAGGTCCCGGACGCCGCACCGGCGGTGCCGCTCCAGCGCGACCTGACCCGGTTGCAGCGCTCGCTGCGGCTCAAGCCCGAGGCCGCGCCGAAGGACGTCGACCTCGACCTGCGCAAGGACACCGACGCGGCCCGCTCCCGGCTGCTGCACCGGCTGCGGCTGCTGGGCGTGGACTGGGGCGTGCCCGCGCGCTCCTCGGTGAACTCGACCGGGACGTTCCGGGAGAGCTGGCGGCTGTGCTGGCAGCCCGAGTTCGCGGTCCGGATCGCCGAGGCCGCCCAGTGGGGCACCACGGTCGAGGAGGCCGCGGCCAACAAGGCCGTCGGCACCGCCCGCGCCGCCGGGGAACTCGCCGAGCTGACCGGCCTGGTGGAGACCTGCCTGCTGGCCGGGCTGTCCGGCGCACTGCCCGCCGTGATGCGGGTGCTCGCCGACTGCGCGGCGCTGGACACCGACGTCGCGCACCTCGCGGGCGCGCTGCCCGCACTGGTCCGCGCGCTGCGCTACGGCGACGTGCGCGGCACCGACCACGGCGCGCTCGCCGAGGCGGCCGCGGGCCTGGCCGAGCGGATCTGCGTCGGACTGCCGTCCGGCTGCGTCGGCCTGGACGCGCAGGGCGCGGAGGCGATGCGCGGCCGCCTCGACGAGGTGCACGGCGCGATCGGCCTGCTGGCCGCCGACCCCGGCGACGCCACTACCGCCGGCATCACCGCGGCCGACACCACGACGGCCGGCACCACCACCGCCGCCGCCGCCGGCACCGCGCCGGACCCGGACGGCCTGGCCGGCCTGGCCGACCGCTGGGCCGCCGCCCTGCGCTCGCTGGCCCGCCGCGAGCCGGCCGGCGGACCGGCCACCGGCGCCCCCGGGCTGCTGCGCGGCCGGGCCGTGCGGCTGCTGCTGGACGATGGCCGGCTCGACTCCGCGGAGGCCGGCCGGCGGCTTCGGCTGGTGCTCTCCGCCGCCAACGCCCCCGCCGACGCGGCCGGTTGGGTCGAGGGCTTCCTGACCGGCGGCGGTGCCCTGCTGCTGCACGACCCGCGGCTGCTCGCCCTGCTGGACGAGTGGCTGACCGGGGTGAGCGGCGACGCCTTCACCGACGTCCTGCCGCTGCTGCGCCGCACCTTCGCCGGACTGGAGGCGGGCGTGCGCACCACCATCGGCGGCCGGGTCGCGGCCGGCCCGCTCGGCGAGCCGCCGGCCGTCGAGGCCGCGGCCGGTGAACTGGACCGGGCCCGCGCCGACGCCGCCGTCCCGGTGGTGGCCCTGCTGCTCGGGATCCGCCCGAGGATCCCCCGGCAGGCCGCCGGCCGCGACACCTGACACCCGCCGCGGTGGCACCCACCGCACCGAACGCCTGCCCCACCGCAGGACCCGCTGAAGGAGGACGAGATGGCAGCGCCCACGACCGACGAACGGCTGCGCCGCTGGCGGCTGGTGCTCGGCGGCGAGGCCGACGGCACCGGCTGCGCCCTGCGCGGCCGCGACGCCGCGATGGACGGCGCCCTCGCCGCGCTCTACCGCGGCGCCCCCGAGGAGGGCGCCCGGGCCGGGCGCACCGGCCGCCGCGGTGCCGGGCTGGGCGGCTCGGCCCCGCAGGTGGCCCGCTGGCTGGGTGACATCCGTGAGTACTTCCCCTCCACCGTGGTGCAGCTGATGCAGCAGGACGCGATCACCCGGCTCGGCCTGGACCGGCTGCTGCTGGAGCCGGAGATGCTGGAGGCCGTCGAGCCGGACGTGCACCTGGTCGGCACCCTGCTGTCGCTCAAGCACGCGCTGCCCGAGACCACCCGGGAGACCGCCCGGGCGGTGGTCGGCAAGGTGGTCGCCGACCTGGAGCGCCGGCTCGCCGACCGCACCCGGGCCACGCTCGGCGGGGCCCTCGACCGCAGTGCCAGGGTCAACCGTCCCCGCCACCGCGACATCGACTGGGACCGCACCATCCGGGCCAACCTGAAGAACTACCTGCCCGAGCACGGCACCGTCGTCCCCGAGCGGCTGGTCGGCTACGCCCGCGCCCAGCGCGCCGTGAAGAAGGACGTCATCCTCTGCATCGACCAGTCCGGCTCGATGGCGCCCTCGGTGGTCCACTCGGCGGTCTTCGGCGCGGTGCTCGCCTCGATGCGCACCCTGGACACCCGGCTGGTCGTGTTCGACACCTCGGTGGTCGACCTCACCGAACAGCTCACCGACCCGGTCGACGTCCTGTTCGCCACCCGGCTCGGCGGCGGCACCGACATCAACCGCGCCCTGGCCTACTGCCAGTCGAAGATCACCCGGCCCTCCGAGACCGTCGTGGTGCTGATCAGCGACCTGTACGAGGGCGGCATCCGGGACGGCATGCTCAAGCGGGTCGCCGCGATGAAGGCGGCCGGCGTCCAGTTCATCGCCCTGCTCGCGCTCTCCGACGAGGGGGCCCCGGCGTACGACCACGCGCACGCCGCCGCCCTGGCCTCGCTCGGCGCGCCGGCCTTCGCCTGCACCCCGGACGCGTTCCCGGAGATCATGGCGGCGGCGATCGAGAAGCGCCCGATCCCGCAGAGCCTGTTCGAGGGGGCCGCCCAGGGGGGTGAGGGATTCACCCGAACGCGCTAATCGGACCGATCGGTGGACCGGCCACCCACCCCGTCCCTCCCGGGCATTCTGTGACGGTTCTCACCCATGCCGGGCAGGCCCCGGGCGGAACAGTCCCGTCCCGCGGGGATAACCTGCCAGACGGACGTGACGCGCGTGTTGATTGACGTGTGCGCCCGTGGCTGTGTGGGCCGCAAGGCCGTACCTCTGCGTACCCGCACCGCCCCGACGACCCGCAGCGAAGATCCTGCCGTGGCACGCTCGTAGAGACACAATCCGCGACCACGAACAAGGACAAACACGTGGACCTGTTCGAGTACCAGGCGAGGGACCTCTTCGCCAAGCACGGCGTGCCCGTGCTTGACGGCGATGTCATCGAGACCGCCGCAGACGCTGCCGCCATCGCGGAGCGCTTCGGCGGCCGCGCCGTCGTCAAGGCTCAGGTGAAGGTGGGTGGCCGAGGCAAGGCCGGCGGCGTCAAGCTCGCCGCCGACCCGGCGGACGCCGTCGCCAAGGCCGAGCAGATCCTCGGCATGGACATCAAGGGCCACACCGTTCACAAGGTGATGCTGGCCCAGACCGCGGACATCAAGGACGAGTACTACGTCTCGTTCCTGCTGGACCGCACCAACCGCACCTTCCTGGCCATGGCCAGCGTCGAGGGCGGCGTGGAGATCGAGGTCGTCGCCGAGCAGAACCCCGAGGCGCTCGCCAAGATCCCGGTCGACGCCAACGAGGGCTGCACCCCGGAGAAGGCCGCCGAGATCGTCGCCGCGGCGAAGTTCCCGGCCGAGGTCGCCGACCAGGTCGCCGACGTCCTGCAGAAGCTGTGGACCGTCTTCATCAAGGAGGACGCCCTCCTCGTCGAGGTCAACCCGCTGATCAAGTCCGGTGAGGGCAAGATCATCGCGCTCGACGGCAAGGTCTCCCTGGACGAGAACGCCGAGTTCCGCCAGCCCGAGCACGAGGCCCTGGAGGACAAGGCCGCGGCCAACCCGCTGGAGGCCGCCGCCAAGGCCAAGGGCCTGAACTACGTCAAGCTCGACGGCCAGGTCGGCATCATCGGCAACGGCGCGGGCCTCGTCATGAGCACCCTCGACGTGGTCGCGTACGCCGGTGAGAACCACGGCGGCGTCAAGCCCGCCAACTTCCTCGACATCGGTGGCGGCGCCTCCGCCGAGGTCATGGCGAACGGCCTGGAGATCATCCTGGGCGACCCCGACGTCAAGTCGGTCTTCGTCAACGTCTTCGGCGGCATCACCGCGTGCGACGCGGTCGCCAACGGCATCGTGCAGGCCCTCGCGCTCCTGGAGGGCAAGGGCGAGAACGTCACCAAGCCGCTGGTCGTCCGTCTGGACGGCAACAACGCGGAGCTGGGTCGCAAGATCCTCGACGACGCCAACCACCCGCTGGTCCAGCGCGTGGACACCATGGACGGCGCCGCTGACCGCGCCGCCGAGCTGGCCAACAAGTAAGGAAGGGGACTTAACACCATGGCTATCTTCCTTACCAAGGACAGCAAGGTCATCGTCCAGGGCATGACCGGCGCCGAGGGCATGAAGCACACCCGCCGCATGCTCGCCTCCGGCACCCAGATCGTCGGCGGCGTGAACCCGCGCAAGGCCGGCACCACGGTCGACGTCGACGGCACCGAGATCCCGGTCTTCGGCTCCGTCGCCGAGGCGATGGAGAAGACCGGGGCCGACGTCTCCGTCCTCTTCGTGCCGCCGGCCTTCACCAAGGCCGCCGTCGTCGAGGCCATCGACGCCGAGATCGGCCTGGCCGTCGTCATCACCGAGGGCGTCCCGGTGCACGACACCGCCGCCTTCTGGGCGCACGCCGGTGCCAAGGGCAACAAGACCCGCATCATCGGCCCGAACTGCCCCGGCCTGATCAGCCCCGGACAGTCGAACGCCGGCATCATCCCGGCCGACATCACCACCTCCGGCAAGATCGGTCTGGTCTCGAAGTCGGGCACCCTGACCTACCAGCTCATGTACGAGCTGCGCGACATCGGCTTCTCCTCGGCCGTGGGCATCGGCGGTGACCCGGTCATCGGGACCACCCACATCGACGCCCTCAAGGCCTTCCAGGAGGACCCGGAGACCGAGATCATCGTCATGATCGGTGAGATCGGTGGCGACGCCGAGGAGCGTGCCGCGGCCTACATCGCCGAGCACGTCACCAAGCCGGTCGTCGGCTACGTCGCGGGCTTCACCGCCCCCGAGGGCAAGACCATGGGCCACGCCGGCGCCATCGTCTCCGGCTCCTCGGGCACCGCCCAGGCCAAGAAGGAGGCCCTCGAGGCCGCCGGTGTCAAGGTCGGCAAGACGCCGTCCGAGACCGCCCGCCTGGCCCGCGAGATCATCGCCGCCCAGGCCTGATCCCGCCCCGCGCGTGACGAGCGCCCCCGCCCTCCCGGGCGGGGGCGTTCGCCGTTCGCGGCTCAGTGCCGCCCCGGCCCCGTGGTGCAGGGCAGCGGCGACCACTGCCGGCAGGCCGCCGGGCCCTGCGGCGGCGGAGCGGCGCCCCGGGCCGCCGGCGGCAGCTCCCAGCGCGCGACCGCCTGGGGATGCGGATCCACCAGGACGGCCTCCAGACCGGGCGCCGGGCTGCACCAGATGCTGGTGATGCCGTTCGGCGCCCCGTCGGGCAGCAGCGGCACGGCCGGCTCCGCCGCCTGCGCCGCGGTGGCGGCCAGGCAGAGCGCGGGCATCGGCGGAGTGGTCGGCCGGAACAGCTCCGCCGGGCGCACCCCCGCCAGGGTCGCCAGTGTCGCCCCGCCCACCGCGACCGTCAGCAGTGCCGCCGCGCCCGTCCGGCTCGCCGTCCGGAGCCGGTACCGGGCCCGCAGCACCGGCACCGGCGTCCGGTGCGGCTCCGGGCAGCCGCGCACCGCCGCCCGGTGGAGCAGCCCGCACAGCCCGTCCGCGAAGCCCGGTGCCGCCGGGTCCGGCCCGACCAGGTCCGGCACCCACGCGGCCAGCGCCGCCCGGGCGGCCCACACCCGCCCCTCGGCCGCCGCCCGGGTGGACTCCACCTCCACCGCGACCGCCACCGCCGGCAGCCCCAGCCCGTCGTGCAGCACCAGCGCCCGGCGCTGGGGGCGGGACAGCCGCTTGAGCGCCTTCAGCAGCGCCCGGTCCCGGTCGGTCAGCCGGTCGTGGTCCGGCAGCACCGCCTGGGTCTCGTCGGCCGGCCGCACCTTGATCCGCCGGTGCGGCAGCCCCCACGCGTGCGCCCGCCGGGGGCCGCCCCGGTGCCACGGGGACAGCGCCAGCTCGCAGGCGCGCGCCCGTACCCAGCCCTCCGGGTTCCCCGAACCGGCGGCCGTGCCCCAGCGCCGCCGGGCCTCGCCGAACGCCCGCCGTACGCAGTGCACCGCCCGGTGCCGGCAGGCGGTCAGCAGGAACACCTGCTGCACCAGCCGGGTGTGCGCGGTCTCGTAGAGCTCGTCGAAGCCCATCGCCGGGGGCTCGGCGTCGAGGTCGTCGTCCGCGCCCGAGGGAGCGGCGGCGGCCAGCGCCGCCCGGCCGGGACTGGCGGCGGCAGGGTCCTGCGGCTCCGGGCGAGCCGTCCGCGCCCGGTCGGGTTCGGCGGCCGGTGGCCGTTCGGCGTCCGGCTCGGTGTCCGGTTCGGGTGCGGCCGGGGCGTGGTGCGGCGTGTCGCCGTGGCTTGTGGCCGGGCCGGCGGGGGCCTGCGGTCCTCGGTCCGGGCCCGGGGCCCGGACGGGCGCCGCGGGGCCGGCGGTGGCGCTGGGCTCGGCGTGCTCCGGCGGGGCCTTCCGGTCCGGGCCGGAGCCGACGGCGGTGGGCGCCACGAACTCGGCGGCCGGTGGCCGTTCGGCGTTCGGTTCGGGTGCGGCCGGGGTGTGGCGCGGTGTGTCGCCGTGGCCGGCGGCCGGGCCGGCGGGGGCCTCCTCCGACCCGCCTCCACCGGCCGTGTCGGCGGTCGGAGCGCTCGCCTGCCCGGCCGGCCCGGTGGAGGAGGCGCCTGGAGCGCCGCCGGGCCGGTCGGGGTCCCCGGGGACCGTCGGAGGGTGGCCGGTGTCGGTCGGCTGACGCCGCCCGTCGTCCGCCGCCGCGGCCGGAGGTGCCTGGGGGGTGGCGGATCCTGGCCGGTCCCCAGGCGTGCGGGGCTCCTGCGCGCGCCCGGGGGCGGCGCTCGTCCCGTCGGCCGGCAGTCCGTCGGCGGCCTGCCGCGGCTGCCCGCCGGGTGCCGCCCGCCGGGTGCCGCCCGAGGGTCCCGGGGCGGGTTTCCCGGCTCGGGTGCGGCTCCGCCTCCCGGCCGCCTCCCCGTCCGTCGCCGCGTCGGCCCGCGGGCGGTCCGCTCCCGCCACGGAACCGGGGGCGGCCGGGGCGGAGGAGTCCGGGACCGGCCGCAGGAGGACCGGTTCGGCCGCTGGGAGCCCGGCACCCGGGGCCGGGCCCGGGGCGGCCGGGTCGAGGCCGGTGAGGTTCGCCGGGCGTCCGGTCGGGCCGGGGTCCTGGGGGCGCGGCGGCGTGCCGGCCAGCAGGGCGAGTGCCTCCGCCGCGGTGCGGGTGCCGAGCTTGCGCATCGCGCGCTGGAGGTAGCTGCGGGCGGTGGTGGGGGTGACTCCGAGGGTGGCGGCGGTGCGGGGGAGGTCGTGGCCGGCGGCGAGGTGGGCCAGGGTCTGGGCCTCACGGGGGGTCAGCTTCCGCAGCAGGCGGCCCGGGTCGGTCTTGGCGCGGGCGGGCCTGCGGTGGCGTTCCGGGGTGGGGGAGTCGGCGGTGGGTGGCGTGGCCATCAGACGCTCCGGGCCGGGGCGCCGGCGGCTGGGGGGCAAGGTCTGAAAATGCGCATAAGCCAATAATCTGGGACACGGCGGCGGTTTGGCGCTTCACGGAGCATGGCGAGTCGCCTTGGCACCATGTGGCCCATGACGCAGCTGATGGGCCGTCCGATCCTGGAGTCGCCCGGTGAATTGGGCGGACGCCACGCGCTGGCCGACCTGTTGGCGGGTGTACGGACGGCGTTGGTCGGCCTGGCGGTGGTCGGGGCGCCGGTGCTCGGGCTCTGGGTGGCGACGCCGTACGCGGACGACGGCGCGGCCGTTGTCACCCGGTTGGCGGGGGCGCTCTGGCTGCTGGGGCACGGAGCGCCGCTGCTGCGCGGGCCGGCGGACGCCCCGCTGACGGTCACTCCGCTGCTGCTCGGCGCCCTGGCCGTGGTCCGGCTCCACCGGGCGGCCGCCGGGGTGGCCGCGCGGCGCGGGCCGCGCCCGCGCTGGGGCGGTCCGGTGGCGGTGTGGGCGGGGTACTGCGCGGTGGCCTTCGCGGTGGCGCTGCACTGCGCGGCCACCGGGCCGTTCCGCAGCCGGGTGCTGCTGGACGTGCTGGTGGTGGCGCTGGTGGCGGGTCTGGCGACGGCCGCGGGGGCCCGCTCGGTGGCCGTCCTCGACGTGCCGGTCGACTCCCCGCTGGACCGCCTCCCGCCGCCGTACCGCCCGGTCGACGGTGCGCCGGTGGTCCGGGCCGCGGCGCTGGCGGCCGGGGCCGGGCTGGTCGCGGCGGGCGGTCTGCTGGTGGTGTTCTCGGCGGTGCTGGACGCGGTGGCGGGCGGTGGGCACGGGATGGCGCTGCTCGGCGGCGGGCCCGTCGCGCTGCTGGGGCTGGTGCTGCTCGCGCTGGCGCTGCTGCCGAACGCGGTGCTGTGGGGTGCGGCGTACGCGCTGGGGCCGGGCTTCGCGCTCGGCGCCGGGACGGTGGTGTCGCCGACCGGTGCGGTGCTGGGCCCGGTGCCCGAGTTCCCGCTGTTCGCCCTGCTGCCGGCGGACGGGCCGGGCGGCTGGCGGCTCGCGGCGTCGGTCCTGCCGCTGCTGGCCGGGGTGGTGCCGGCGGTGCTGCTGGGCCGTGCGGCCGCGGGCCGGCGGCTGCCGGTCTCCGGGGCGGGGGCCGGGGAGCGGCCCGAGCCCTGGACGCCGGCCGCGACGGTGGTGGCCGCGCTGGCGGCGGCGCTGTGGGTCGGGGCCGGGGCGGCGGTGCTGGGCCGGCTCTCCGGCGGGGCGCTGGCGGGCGAGCGGCTGGCGTGGGTGGGGCCGCTGCCGTGGACGGGTCCGGCGGCGGCGGGCTGGATCGCGCTGGTCGCCGTCCCGGGCGCGTTGCTGGTCCGGTACCGGATGCTTGGCCCGGCGGACGGCGTGGGCGTGTACGCCCGGCTCGCGCGCCAGGCCCGCCGGGGTGCGCTGGGGCTGCGCGCCTGTACGTACGCGCTCGTGCTGCGGCTTTCGGAGCCGGGTGCCGGGCCCGCCGCCGGCGGACCGGGCTCCGACGGCCGGGACCCGGACGACCGCGCGGGCCTCGACCACTGAGCGGGCCTCGACGACCGACCGGGGCCGGGGCGACCGGGCGGACCCGGAGGTCCGGCTACTCGGTGTTCCCGGTGAAGTCCACGTACCACTGCGGCGCGTACCGGTCGCAGTTCTGGGCGCCGACGCTGGTCAGCGAGTCCTGGACGCAGGTGACGTAGTCGCGGTAGTGGTACCCGAGGCCGATCACCGAGGTCGCGACCACGATGGTCATCGCACCGGTCAGGATGCCGGCGAGCGCCGCCGGGGTGAGCGGGTTCGCGGCGGGGGCCGCGGGGAGCGGCCCGGCCGGCCCGGCGACGGTGGCGGCCGGGGCGGGCCGCCGGGTCCGCAGCGCGCCGACGCCCCAGACGACGCCGAGCGCCCCGATCAGCAGGGCGATCCAGTGGAACCCCGCGAACAGGCAGACCAGGGCGAACGGCCCGGCCAGCGCCGCGTTGCGGGCCTTGCGGTGGGCCGGATCGGCGAGGTCGAGCCGGGGCGGCTGCGGGGACGGCGGTCGCTGGCCGGTGCGGCCGTCGCCGGGGCCCCACGGCGGCGGCAGCTGCGGACGCTCGCCGCCCCTGCCGTCGGAGCCGCCCTGACCGGCGGGGCCGCTCTGACCGGCGGGGCCGCCCTGCCCCGTGGGGCCCGCTTGGCCGTCGGAGCCGTGACCCCCGCCGGCCCAGGGGCTGCGCGGCTGCCACGGCTGGTCCGGGGCATCCGCCGGCGGCGGCGCGAAGGGGTTGCGCTCGCCGGTGTCGTCGCCGCTGCTCATGGGTTCAGCCATTCCTTATCGGTCGGGGCTCGTTCGGAGGTTCTCGCGTCGGAGCGGTCTCCCGCGCCCCCAATGATCCCGCAGTCGTCCGCCGGGCCACCGGCGGCCCGGTGCGGCGGGGCGGGCGGGGACGCCGGGGCCGGTGCGGTCCGGGGCAACTTTGGTGCGGTGGGCCGGAGGAGATCCCCGTCTCAACTACGCGCGTAGCGCCGCCGGGAGGGTGCGGAGGCCCTCCGACCAGCCGTTATCGTGGTGACGGTCAGCAGCCCACAGAGGTTCCCCGGGGCCCGCGTCGCGGCGGATTTCCCTGGAGTTCCCCCTCGCTCGACCTGCCGTTCGTAGTGGCCCCACCACCGGTGGACGTACCAGCGGACGGCGCCCGACCTACGGAGAGACGCGCAGTGGCCGCCGCCCCCGCCCAGCACTTCCCGCCCCGTACGCCCGGACCGGCCCGCCTGGTGGTGCTGGTCTCCGGCTCCGGCACCAACCTGCAGGCGCTGATCGACGCCGTCGCCGACCCGGCCTACGGCGCCGAGATCCTCGCCGTCGGCGCGGACCGGGACGGGATCGCGGGCCTGGAGCGCGCCGGGAAGGCGGGCCTGCCGACCTTCGTCCACCGGGTGAAGGACCACCCGGACCGGGCCGCCTGGGACCGCGCGCTGACCGCCTCCGTCGCCGAGTACCAGCCGGACCTGGTGGTCACGGCCGGTTTCATGAAGATCCTCGGCCCCGAGTTCATCGCCGCCTTCGCCGGGCGGACCGTCAACACCCACCCCGCACTGCTGCCCTCCTTCCCCGGCGCCCACGGCGTCACCGACGCGCTCGCGTACGGCGTGAAGGTCACCGGCTGCACCGTCCACCTGGTCGACTCCGGCGTGGACACCGGGCCGATCATCGCGCAGGGCGTCGTCGAGGTCGTCGACGCCGACCACGCCGATGGCGGCGAAGCGCTGCACGAGCGCATCAAGACTGTCGAGCGCCAGTTGCTCGTCGACGTCGTGGGCCGGCTGGCCCGCGAAGGTCACCGCATCGAGGACCGAAAGGTATGGATTCCGGCATGAGTGCCAGCTCCACCACGCCCGTTTCGGAGAACGTCCGTCCGATCCGTCGCGCGCTGATCAGCGTGTACGACAAGACCGGTCTGGAGGAGCTGGCCCAGGGCCTGCACGCCGCCGGGGTCGCCATCGTCTCCACCGGCTCCACCGCCGGCCGGATCGCCGCCGCCGGCGTCCCGGTGACCGAGGTTTCCGAGCTGACCGGCTTCCCGGAGTGCCTGGACGGGCGCGTGAAGACGCTGCACCCCCGCGTGCACGCCGGTGTGCTGGCCGACCTGCGGCTGGAGTCGCACCGCGCCCAGCTGGCCGAGCTCGGCGTCGAGCCCTTCGACCTGGTCGTGGTGAACCTCTACCCGTTCAAGGCCACCGTCGCCTCCGGCGCCACCCCGGACGAGTGCGTCGAGCAGATCGACATCGGCGGCCCGAGCATGGTCCGCGCCGCCGCCAAGAACCACCCCTCGGTGGCCGTGGTGGTCGACCCGGCCCGCTACGGTGACGTGCTGAAGGCGGCGCAGGAGGGCGGCTTCGACCTGGCCACCCGCAAGCGCCTGGCCGGTGCCGCGTTCGCCCACACCGCCGCCTACGACGTGGCCGTCGCCTCCTGGTTCGAGGACGGCTACGCGCCCAGCGACGAGCGCTTCCCCGAGTTCCTCGGCTCGACCTGGGAGCGGCAGAACGTGCTGCGCTACGGCGAGAACCCGCACCAGGGTGCCGCGCTCTACAGCGACGGCACGGGGGGCCTGGCCGGCGCGCAGCAGCTGCACGGCAAGGAGATGTCGTACAACAACTACGTCGACACCGACGCTGCCCGCCGCGCCGCCTACGACCACGCCGAGCCGGCCGTCGCGATCATCAAGCACGCCAACCCGTGCGGCATCGGGACCGGCGCCGACGTCGCCGAGGCGCACCGCAAGGCGCACGAGTGCGACCCGGTCTCCGCGTACGGCGGCGTGATCGCCGTCAACCGCCCGGTCACCGTCGCGCTGGCCGAGCAGATCGCCCCGATCTTCACCGAGGTCGTGGTGGCCCCCGGTTACGAGGAGGGCGTCCTGGAGGTGCTCACCCGCAAGAAGAACCTGCGGGTGCTGCTCGCCCCCGAGGCCCCGGCCAACCGCCAGGAGGTGCGCCCGATCTCCGGCGGCGTGCTGCTCCAGGACGCCGACCGGGTGCACGCCGAGGGCGACGACCCGGCGAACTGGACCCTCGCCAGCGGTGAGGCGCTGACCGCCGACGAGCTGGCCGAGCTGGCCTTCGCCTGGCGGGCCTGCCGGGCCGTCAAGTCCAACGCGATCCTGCTGGCCAAGGACGGCGCCTCGGTCGGCGTCGGCATGGGCCAGGTCAACCGGGTGGACTCCTGCAAGCTCGCGGTCGAGCGGGCCGGCGAGCGCGCCAAGGGCGCCTACGCGGCCTCGGACGCCTTCTTCCCGTTCGCGGACGGCCCGGCGATCCTGATCGCGGCCGGTGTCAGGGCGATCGTCCAGCCCGGCGGCTCGATCCGGGACGAGGAGGTCGTCGCGGCGGCCGCCGAGGCCGGCGTGACCATGTACTTCACCGGCGCGCGGCACTTCTTCCACTGATCCCGCCGATTCCACCGGTCCCGCCGACGGTGTGACGGAACGACAGAGCGGCCCGGCCCCCTCCGAGGAGGGAGCCGGGCCGCTCTCCGCGCTGGTCGTGCGGGCCGGTCAGTAACGCGGCCGGTTGAACCAGTTGACGCCGTCCTGGACGCACATGGCGGTGATCCAGATGATGCTGATCGCCAGCCAGAGCAGGGCCATCACCAGGCCGACCGCGGTGCCGCCGGAGATGGCGCCGAGCAGGATCAGCAGGCCGACCAGGGCGCCCAGCGAGCCGTACACGATGGTGGTGACGCGGACGGCGTTGCCGCCCTTGCCGAACTTCACGCCGAGCGTGATGGAGAGCGCGGCGAACAGCCCGAACAGCACACCGACGACGAGCAGGACGCCGGCGGCGGCGTCGCCCAGCGCGGTGAACGGGTTGTCGTCGCTGGTGGTCCGGCTGGCGGCGTTGGTGACGTCCTTGGCCGCCGCCCCGATGATCACGTAGGAGATCGCGGCGAGCGTCTGGACGCCGCCGACGATGAACAGCAGCACCCGGGCGGTGGTCATCAGGCCGGGCATGGACGGCGGGACCATCGGCGCGTACCCGTAGGCCGGGGCCTGCTGCGGGTAGCCGTAGCCCGGGGCGGCCTGCGGCGGGGCCTGCTGCGGGTAGCCGTAGCCCGGGGCGGCCGGCGGCTGGCCGTACGGGTTGTTCGGGTCGGGCGGGTACGTCATGGATGCCTCCGGGCAGTTACGGGGACGCGGGGACGGGACGCCGACGGTCCCGGTCGGTGAGTCGGGTCACCGGCCGAGGGGGACGTCGGCGGAGCGGGGAACGGCCCGGCGGCGGTGACGGGCGCCGCGGCTCGCAGCGTGGTGAGCGTCAGGGGTGCGGGACGGCCGACGGGTACGGCGCGGGCGGAACGGTGCCCCCGCGGTCGGACTGCTCGTTCTGCTGTGGTCGGCTCACTGGCTCTTTCCCCCGGGTACGCCCCGCCGCGGGGTCCGTCGGCCCGTCACCGGGCCGGTATCGCGGCGGGAATGCGCGCTTATCGTCATCCGGACGGCGGCGCCCTGTCCAGCCGGTTCCGCGTGCCGCGTCAAGACTGTGGCGCAACCGCAACGTGCGTCGGACCTTCGTACCCGTTCGTTCACCCGTTCGTTCACCCGTTCGTCCACCCCGGAGGCGTGCCCGGGACCGGGCCGGAGCCGCGCCCGGGACCGCGCCCGCAACCGGGCCCGCGAGCGTGGCGGCAGCGGTCGGACGCCCTCGGTACGGAGACCCCCGGCGATCCGGGAGAATGGGGTCATGACTGCCCAGATTCTCGATGGCAAGGCCACCGCCGCCGCGATCAAGTCCGAACTCGCCGCCCGCGTGGCGGTCCTCAAGGCGAAGGGCGTCACGCCCGGCCTCGGCACCGTCCTGGTCGGCGACGACCCGGGCAGCCGCTGGTACGTGAACGGCAAGCACAAGGACTGCGCCGAGGTCGGCATCGCCTCGATCCAGCGCGAGCTGCCCGCCACCGCCACCCAGGAGGACGTCGAGAACGTCGTCCGCGAGCTCAACGCCGACCCGTCCTGCACCGGCTACATCGTCCAGCTGCCGCTGCCCAAGGGCCTGGACCAGAACCCGGTCCTGGAGCTGATGGACCCGGACAAGGACGCCGACGGCCTGCACCCGACCTCGCTCGGCCGGCTCGCCCTGGGCATCGAGGGCCCGCTGCCGTGCACCCCGCTCGGCATCGTCGAGCTGCTGCGCCGCCACGACGTCGAGATCAACGGCGCCGAGGTGGTCGTGGTCGGCCGCGGCATCACCGTCGGCCGCTCGATCGGCCTGCTGCTGACCCGCCGCAGCGAGAACGCCACCGTCACCCTGTGCCACACCGGCACCCGGGACCTCGGCGCCCACCTGCGCAAGGCCGACATCATCGTGGCCGCCGCCGGCGTGCCGCACCTGGTCAAGCCGGAGGACGTCAAGCCGGGCGCGGCGGTGCTGGACGTGGGCGTCAGCCGCAGCGAGGGCAAGATCGTCGGCGACGTGCACCCGGGGGTGGCCGAGGTGGCCGGCTGGATCTCCCCGAACCCCGGCGGCGTGGGCCCGATGACCCGCGCGATGCTGC
This sequence comes from Kitasatospora sp. NPDC054795, assembly GCF_053611565.1. Lineage (NCBI taxonomy): Bacteria > Bacillati > Actinomycetota > Actinomycetes > Kitasatosporales > Streptomycetaceae > Kitasatospora > Kitasatospora sp. NPDC054795. Next base: position 1,712 of record NZ_JBSHAP010000096.1, on the reverse strand, counting down.
TCAACAACATCGTCGAGGCGGCCGAGCGCCGCGCCGGCATCTGACACCCCAGGGACGGCGAGCATGACTGAACCGCGACCGGCACGGTCCCGCCGCAGGCCGGTCAGGACGACCGGCACCCTGCCGCCCGAGGGCGCCTCCGCGGCCCTCGGACGCGAGCACGCGCTGCCGGTGCGGCAGTGGCCGATCACGCTGGTCCTGCTGGTCGTCGGCGCCGGCCTCGCGGTCACCTGGTTCGCCGACTTCAAGGACGGGTTCAAGTACGGGCTGCTGATCCTCGGCTGCGGCGTGCTGCTCGGCGCGGTGCTGCGGCTGGTGCTGCCCGAGGTCGGGATGCTGGCGGTGCGCAGCCGCTTCACCGACGTGATCGTGCTGAGCTTCCTGGGCATCTCGATCGTGCTGCTGACCCTGGTGGCGCAGCCGAACCCGTGGCTGCAGATCCCGCTGCTCGACAACATCGGCCAGCTGATGGGCCGGCCCAGGCACTGATCCGCAGGGCCTGCGACGGCCCCCGCCCGGTCCCGTGGAAATCCAGGGCCCGGGCGGGGGTCGCCTTGCTTCTGTGACGCATCAGCCACGCCGGGACACCGGGCATACGCTTCCCTTTGCGATAACCTGACGCCGGTCTCTCGACGTCGAGAGAGATCATCCTGGCTCCAGTGCCGGTGTGCCTGGGGCGCCTGGCGATTTGCTGGAGAAGGTAGAAATGACCCGCACCCCCGTCAACGTCACCATCACCGGAGCAGCCGGCCAGATCGGCTACGCGCTGCTCTTCCGCATCGCCTCGGGCCACCTGCTCGGTGCCGACGTGCCGGTGAACCTGCGCCTCCTGGAGATCCCGCAGGGCCTCAAGGCCGCCGAGGGCACCGCCATGGAGCTCGTCGACTGCGCCTTCCCGCTGCTGCGCGACATCACGATCACGGACCAGCCGAACGTGGCCTTCGACGGCGCCAACGTCGCGCTGCTGGTCGGCGCCCGTCCGCGCACCGCGGGCATGGAGCGCGGCGACCTGCTGTCGGCCAACGGTGGCATCTTCGGCCCGCAGGGCAAGGCCATCAACGACAACGCCGCGGACGACATCAAGGTCCTGGTCGTCGGCAACCCGGCCAACACCAACGCCCTGATCGCCCAGCGCAACGCCCCGGACGTCCCGGCCGAGCGCTTCACCGCGATGACCCGCCTGGACCACAACCGCGCCGTCGGCCAGCTGTCGTCCAAGACCGGCGCCCTGGTCTCCGACATCAAGCGCGTCACCATCTGGGGCAACCACTCCGCGACCCAGTACCCGGACATCTTCCAGGCCGAGATCGCCGGCAAGCCGGCCTTCGAGGCCGTCGGCAGCGACCTGGCCTGGCTGGAGGGCGACTTCATCCCGACCGTCGCCAAGCGCGGTGCCGCCATCATCGACGCCCGCGGCGCCTCCTCGGCCGCCTCGGCCGCCAACGCCGCCATCGACCACGTCCACACCTGGGTCAACGGCACCGCCGAGGGCGACTGGACCTCCATGGGTGTCGTCTCCGACGGCTCCTACGGCGTTCCGGAAGGCCTGATCTCCTCCTTCCCCGTCACCACCAAGGACGGCAAGTTCGAGATCGTCCAGGGCCTGGAGATCTCCGACTTCTCGCGCGCCCGCATCGACGCCTCGGTCAAGGAGCTGACCGAGGAGCGCGACGCGGTCCAGGAGCTGGGCCTCATCTGAGCCCGCCCCGCAC
>NZ_JBSHAP010000095.1:0-37850 GCF_053611565.1 Kitasatospora sp. NPDC054795 | reverse complement strand
CCGCCGTCGTGTTCAGGTCCTCGCGGCAGCGGCGGTCCTACACTGGCCCGCTGTGAACGAAACACTCGGGGACGCCGCGCTCGTCCTCGTCTTCATCCTGCTGGGCGGGTTGTTCAACGTCGCCGAGATCTCGCTGATCTCGCTGCGCGAGGGCCAGATCCGGGCGCTGGAGGGGCTCGGGACCCGGCGCGCGGCGCGGGCCGCGCACCTGGCGGCCGACCCCAACCGCTTCCTGGCCGCCGTCCAGGTCGGGGTGACCTGCATGGGCTTCCTGTCGGCCGCCTTCGGCGCGGACACCCTGTCCGGCAAGGTCGCCCCGCTGTTCGTCCGGGCCGGGCTGTCCTCGGGCGTGGCCGACGCGGTGGCCCTGGTGGGCCTCACCCTGGTGATCAGCTACGCCTCGCTGGTGCTGGGCGAGCTGACCCCCAAGCGGATCGGCCTGCAGCGCGCCGCGTCCATCTCGGTGATCGCCGCCCCGGTGGTGGACGTGATGTCGGTGGTGCTGCGGCCGGTGATCTGGCTGCTCGGCCACTCCACCAACCTGATGGTCCGGCTGCTCGGCGGCGACCCGGCGGCGGGCCGCGGCTCGATGAGCTCCGAGGAACTGCGCGGCCTGGTCGCCGCCAACACCGAACTCGGAAGCGACGAACGGGCGTTGATCGCCGATGTGTTCTCCGCCGGAGAGCGTCAGCTGCGCGAGGTGATGGTCCCGCGCACCGAGGTGACCTTCCTGGACGCCGAGCGCCCGCTGGCCGCCGTGCGGCACCAGGCCGACACCTCCCCGCACTCGCGCTACCCGGTGGTCGAGGGCAGCGCCGACGCGGTGGTCGGCTTCGTCCACGTCCGCGACCTGTACGGCGCGCGCGGCGAGCAGGCCGTCAAGGTCCGCGACCTGGCCCGCCCGGTCAAGCTGCTGCCCGGCACCAAGCTGGTGCTGGAGGCGATGGGCGAGATGCGCCGGGAGGGCCACCACCTGGCCATCGTGGTGGACGAGTACGGCGGTACCGCCGGGATCGTCACCCTGGAGGACCTGGTCGAGGAGGTGATCGGCGAGATCCGGGACGAGTACGACCGCCCGGAGGCCGCCCCGACCCGCCGGTTGGCCGGCGGCGGCGTCGAGCTGGACGGCCTGCTCAACCTCGGCGACTTCGCCGAGGAGACCGGCGTCTCCCTGCCCGAGGGTCCGTACGAGACGGTGGCGGGCTGCCTGGTCGCCGCGCTCGGCCGGCTGCCCCGGGACGGCGACCAGGTGCGCGTTCCGGTCGAGGGCGGCGGCGGGGTGCTGCTGACGGTGGCCAAGGTCGAGGGCCGGCGGATCGCCCGGGTCGGGGTGAGTGCGGTCACACTGGCCGAACCTCCGGGGGCGGAGGTTTCCTGAGCGAGCGGTGGAACTGGAACAATGGCGCGCATGGTCAACGCAGCGGTCACCGGTCCGGCCAAGGACCGTCCCCGGGTGCTCTCCGGCATCCAGCCCACTTCCGGCTCGTTCCACCTCGGCAACTACCTGGGCGCGGTGCGCCAGTGGGTCGACCTGCAGAAGGAGAACGACGCCTTCTACATGGTCGTCGACCTGCACGCGATCACGGTGCCGCAGGACCCGGCGACGCTGCGCGAGAACACCCGGATCTCCGCCGCCCAGCTGCTCGGCGCGGGCCTGGATCCGGACCACTGCACGCTCTTCGTCCAGTCGCACGTGCCCGAGCACGCCCAGCTCGCCTGGGTGATGAACTGCCTCACCGGCTTCGGCGAGGCCTCGCGGATGACCCAGTTCAAGGACAAGTCCTCCCGGTACGGCTCCGAGAGCACCACGGTCGGCCTGTTCACCTACCCGATCCTCCAGATCGCGGACATCCTGCTCTACCAGGCGGACGCCGTCCCGGTCGGCGAGGACCAGCGCCAGCACGTGGAGATCACCCGCGACATCGCCGAGCGGTTCAACTCGCGCTACGCCCCCACGTTCACGATCCCGAAGCCGTACATCCTCAAGGAGACGGCGAAGATCATGGACCTCCAGGACCCGGGCATCAAGATGAGCAAGTCGGCCTCCTCGGCCAAGGGCCTGGTCGGCCTGCTGGACGAGTCGAAGGTCAGCGCCAAGAAGTTCAAGAGCGCCGTTACCGACACCGGCACCGTCGTCTCCTACGACGAGGAGGAGAAGCCGGGCGTCTCCAACCTGCTGCGCATCCACTCCGCGCTCAGCGGCCGGTCGGTGGACCAGCTGGTCGAGCACTTCGAGGGCAAGATGTACGGCGCCCTGAAGACCGAGCTGGCCGAGCTGTTCGCCGAGTGGGTCACCCCCTTCCAGGAGCGCACCCGGGTGTTCCTGGACGACCCGGCGGAGCTGGACCGGGTGCTGGCGACCGGCGCCGAGAAGGCGCGCGCGGTGGCGTCGGTGACGCTGGAGACGGTGTACGACCGGATCGGCTTCCTTCCGGCCGCCAAGCGGTGACTCCCCTCACGCACCTGTCCGGTGGTGGCGACCTCCCCGAGGTCGTCACCATCGGCGTGTCCGTGAGCGTCCCGGACCCGTACGGCACGGCGGTCCAGGACGCCCGGGCCGGGCACGGCGATCCGCTGGCCCGGTCGATACCCACCCACGTCACCCTGCTGCCGCCGACCGAGGTGCCTGCCGAGGCGCTGCCGAAGATCGAGGAGCACCTGGCGGCGGTGGCGGCCGCGCACCGCCCGTTCCGGATGCTGCTGCACGGCAGCGGGACCTTCCGCCCGGTCTCCCCGGTGGTGTACGTCCGGGTCGAGGAGGGCGCCCAGGAGTGCCGGCTGCTGGAGGCGGACATCCGCTCCGGCCCGCTGGCCCGCGAGCTCGCCTTCCCGTACCACCCGCACGTGACGGTCGCCCACGGACTGTCGGACGACGTGCTGGACCAGGCGTACGAGCAGGCGCGGGACTTCCGGGCGGACTTCCCGGTGGAGGGCTTCGGCCTCTCCCGGTTCGGCGCGGACGAGGTCTGGCGGCCCTGGCGGAGCTACCCGTTCGGGTGAACCGGGGCGTCTCCTGGCCCCGCATTCCTGCCTAGCCCCGCCGCCCGGCCTCCCCGGCCGCCGAGTTCGAGCATCCGGTCGACCACCCGGCGGGCCGCGCGGCCGTCGTCCAGGGCGCAGTGCTCGGCCCGGAAACGCCGGTAGCGCTCGGCGTAGTCGGGCGGCGGTCCGCCGTCGCCGTCGGCGAGTCCGCGCAGTGCGCCGAGCAGTTCGGCCGAGGTCGGCACCAGCGGGCCGGGGGCGTTCGCCTCGAAGTCGAAGGAGAAGCCGCGCAGGGTGTCGCGGTAGTGCTCCAGGTCGTAGGTGAAGAAGTACATCGGACGGCCGGTGATGGCGAAGTCGAACATGATCGACGAGTAGTCGGTCACCAGGACGTCCGCGACCAGCAGCAGTTCCTGCGGGTCGGGGTAGTCCCCGCAGTCGTACAGGAAGCCGTCGCCGGCGCCGGGCAGCGGTTCGCGCACGTGCGCGTGCGGGCGGACCAGCAGCACGTGGTCCGGCCCGAGCAGGCGCCGGGCGTGGTCGAGGTCCAGCCGCAGGTCGAGCCGGAAGCCCTCGCCGTCGCCGCGCTGCTGGTCCTCGCGCCAGGTCGGCGCGTACAGCACGATCCGCCGGTCCTCGGGAACGCCGAGCCGGCGGCGGACGGCGGCGACGGTCCGCGGGTCCGGTCGGGCGAGCACGTCGTTGCGCGGGTACCCGGACTCCAGCAGCTCGCCGGCGTAGCGGAAGGCGCGCCGCAGGATCGGCGTGGCGAACGGGCTGGGGGAGAGCAGCAGGCTCCACTGCGGGGTCTCCCGGTCGAGCGCCGCCAGGTAGCCGCGGTCGGCCAGCCAGGGGCTCTCGACGTCGTGGGCGATCCGCTTCAGCAGGGAGCCGTGCCAGGTCTGCACGACGACCTGGCCGGGACGGCGCTCCAGGAAGTCCGGGAAGTGGGTGTTGCCGACCAGGTACCGGCAGGTGGCCAGTGCGCGGTACCACTCCGGGCTCCAGCTGCGCACCGGGACAATCCCGGGCGGCAGCTCGGCCTGGGCGTCGTCGACCACCCACAGGTGCTCCAACCGGGCGTGGCGGCGCACGAGTTCGGTGTGCACCGCGCGCGGGGAGTCGGCGTAGCCGCGGCCGCCGAACACGTCGTACAGCACCGCCTCACGCAGTGGCGCGCGGCGGGCGGCCGGGTAGCGCTCGGTGCGCAGCCGGCGCTGCGTCCAGGCGCTGCGCTCGGTGGCGGTGAGCACCGGCGTGGAGTCCACCACCAGGGTGTCGTGCCACCGGCGCTGCAGCAGCACCCGCTTGCCGCCGGCGGTGGTGGCGGCGGGGACGGCGGACAGCGCGGCGGGGGCGGCGAGCAGCGGCCGGCCGTCCCCGGGGCGGGCGACCGGCTCCAGGGCGGCCTCCCAGAGGCCCTTGCGCAGCGGCAGCGCGACGCCGTCCGAGCCGGTCCGGGCGGCGGGCACCCGGACCCGGAAGCGGCCGTCCGGGCCGGTGGCGACCGGGGTGCGGACCTCGCTCGCGGAGCCGGTGTGCCGCAGCACCAGCTGCAGCCGGTCCGCGGCCGGGTCCGGGCAGCGGCCGGACAGTTCGAAGCCGCCGTCCCGTACGGCGATCCGGTCGACCAGGCCGGCCGCGGGCTGGACGCAGAGCTGGAGCCGGCCGTCGGCGAGGTGCTTGAGGTAGAGCACCCGGTCCGGGGCGCCGGGCAGCGGGTGCTGGCCGGCCACCGGGCCGCCGCGCTCGTCGAGGCAGAGCTGTTCGGTGCCGCCGTCGGGGCGCAGCAGTTCGGCGTCCCAGTGCTCCAGCCTGCCGCTGCCCCGCCCGTCGGCGGTGAACGGCCGGTACGGCATCCGGACGGTGAAGGTGTTGCCGGTGCGGGCGAGCGGCTGCTCGACCACCGCGTCGCTCTCCCGGTGGCGCAGCCGCAGCACGGTGCCGGAGGGGCAGGCGTCGGCGACCCCGCCCAGGTCCAGGCCGTCGGGGGCCGCGGTGGCACGGGTGATCCGGACGGCCGGGCGCTCCAGCCGCAGCCGCAGCCGGCCGTCGGCGAAGAACGGCTGGAGCCGGACGCCGTCGTCCACCCAGTGGGCCGGCGGGTACTCGCCGGAGCCGCACCAGTGCGGGGCGAGGGCGCCGTACCGGCGGCGCACCCGGGCGGGGTGGGGGCGGGTGAAGAGCGTGGCCTCGATCCGCCAGTCGCCGAGCAGCCAGTGGTCCCCGCGGCGCAGTCGGCCGGGTGCTATCAGCGCGGTGAAGCCGGACCAGTCGTGGTTGTGCTCGGGCTGGGCGCTGTCGTCGGTGACCTCGGGCATCCGGCGGGGGCGGGAGCGCAGGTGCAGCGGCGGCTGGGACCGGTTCTGGTGGCGCAGGGTCAGCCAGGTCCAGGCGGAGCCGGGGCGCGCGGTGTCCTGGCCCTTCGGGCGGGCGAAGCCGGTGAGCTCCAGGCCGCGGCCGTGCCAGTGGGCGCGCAGCAGCCCGAAGACGACGTCCTCGTCCTCGGTGGGGCGGCCGGAGGTCACCCGGGGGGCGGCGTGCGGCAGGACCAGCCGCGTGAGCACAGGCATGGCGGTGGGAGCCCTTCGGAAGGGAAGTCAACATCCCATCCAGAAATGGCGCCGGGGTCAATTGCACGCTTTTTCGAATGCCCTGGGGAATGCATTTCCGGGAACGCCGGTTCGAATGCGGATCCGGTGTTCCGGTCCTTTCCGCCAGGCCCTTTTCGTTCCCTTCCGCCCGGGCGCACAGGTGCCCGGACACAGGAAGGCGCCCGGCACCGATCGGTGCCGGGCGCCTGCCGGAGCGTGCGAGGCGGCTACTCCTTGCGGAGCATCGCGTCGACCACCCGGGCGGCGGCCTTGCCGTCGTCCAGGTCGCAGTACGCCTCGCGGAACGCGGTGGCCCGGTCCGCGTACTCGGCCGCGATCCCGTCCACCCGGCCGAGCACGGAGACGAGCTCCTCGGAGGTGGCCGGCATCGGGCCGGGTGCCTCGGCCTCGAAGTTCAGGCTGAAGCCGCGCAGGTTGTCCCGGTAGTGCTCCAGGTCGTAGGTGAAGAACACGATCGGCTTGCCGGTCGCCGCGAAGTCGAACACGCTCGCCGAGTAGTCGGTCACCAGCACGTCGGCGATCAGCAGCAGCTCCGCCATGTCGGGGTAGCTGCCGACGTCCCAGATGTAGCCGTTGCCGGCACCCGGGATCTGGCCGCACATCAGGTGGTGCCGGCGCACCAGCAGCACCTGGTCGTCGCCGAGCGCGGCCCTGGCCGCCGCCAGGTCGATCCGCAGGTCGATCTGGTAGCCGTCCTGCGGCCGGCGCCGGTCCTCGCGCCACGTCGGCGCGTAGAGCACGACCTTCTTGCCCTCGGGCAGGCCGAGCCGCTCCCGGACCTGCTCGGCGGTCTTCTCCCGGTCGGCGGCGAACAGCAGGTCGTTCCGGGGCGAGCCGCTCTCCAGGATCTCGCCCTTGAAGTCGAAGGCGCGCCGCAGCACCGGGGCCGACCAGCGGTTGCCGGCCACCAGCAGGCTCCAGTTCGGGACCTCCCGGGCCAGGCTCTTGAGGTACTTGGAGTCGGTGAACCAGACCTTCTCGAAGTCGAAGCCGATCTGCTTCAGCGGGGTGCCGTGCCAGGTCTGGACGACCACCTGGTCGGGACGGCGGACGAAGAAGTCGGGCAGGTGGGTGCTGGCCACCACGTACTTGGCGGTGGCCAGCGCCTCGTACCATTCCGGGCTGCGGTACCGCAGCGCGGTCGCGCTCTGCGGCAGCTCGGCCTGCATGTCGTCGTTGCCCCACAGGTGCTCCAGCGGCAGGCCGCGGCGGACCAGCTCCTCGTGGACGGCCCGGGGCGAGCCGGAGTACGTGCCGTACTTGCCGGTGTGGTACACCACCGTGTCGCGCACCGGCAGCCGTCGGGCGGCCGGGTAGTCCACGCTCTGCAGCTGGCGCTGGCGGAAGCCGGCCCGCTCCTCGGGCAGCAGCACCGAGTCCGATTCCAGCGACAGGCCGTCGTGGTCGCGGCGCTCCAGCAGTATCCGCTTGCCGCGGGACTCCACCACGACCGGCAGGACGTCGAAGCAGTCCGGGGTGACCAGCGCGGCGGCGTCCGGCAGTTCGGGCACCTGCACGCCGACCGGGCGGAAGACGACGTGCCAGGTGCCCCGGGAGAGCGGAACCCGGCCGGCGAAGGAGGCGGTCGGCACGGCGGGCAGCGCGGTGCGGAACCGGCCGTCGGAGATCTCCACCGGGTAGGCGTGCTCCTCCTCGCGCCACTTGTGACGGACCACCAGTTCCCAGCGGTGCGCGCCGGGCAGCGGGAACGAGCCGCTCAGCAGGAAGCCGTCGGCGCCGCGCGAGGACACGTCGTCCACCAGCGGCTGGAGTACCTGGTCGGTGAACTGGAGGTGCCCGTTGGGGGAGGGCTTGGAGTAGAGCGCCCGGCGCTCGGCCACCGGGGCCTGCGGGTTCAGCGCCAGGTGCAGCCGCTCGGGCGCGTTGCGGTCGTCCCAGGCCAGCGGGAGGGTGCTGCCGTCGGCCAGCAGCAGGGAGCCGTCCCAGTGGTCGCGGCTGCGCTCGGCGGCCACCGGGTCCAGCTCGGCCCAGGCCTCGCGGACGGCGGTCAGCTCGGCGACCGGGGCGAGCGCGGTGAACGGCTGGAGCGAGCCGACCGGAGCGCCCAGCTCCAGCGGGAAGGTCACGTGGCGGTCCGACTCGACGTGGGTGAGCCGCAGCCGCGCCCCGGCGAAGCTCGGGCCGGAGCGGGCCGCGCCCGAGACCTCCAGCCGGTCGCCGTGCGCGGCCAGGCCGGTCACCCGGGCCTTGACCGTCTCCACCCGGAGGTAGACGAAGTTGTCCCGGATCCACGGCACGATCCGCACGTCCGGCTCGACCCAGTGCGACGGGAGGAACTGCGCGCTGTCGCTCCACCCGGCCGAGATCCGGCCCTTGTAGACCCCGCCCTTGCCGGCGCCGGCCACCAGGACGCGCCAGTTGCCGTCCTTCCACTGGCCGCGGTGCCGGAGCCTCTTCGGGTCGATGGCCACGTTGAAGCCGGACCAGTCGCAGCTGTACAGGTCGTGCTGGCAGCTCGCGGTGGCCTCGGGGCTGTACGTCGTTTTCATCGGCACCGCGATGACCCGGCGGCCCTTGGCCTCGCGCAGCACCAGGGTGCGGACCATGTCGTGCTTTCCGGCCGCGCCCAGCTGCTCCGGGTAGGCGTGCCCGGTCAGCCGCAGCTTCCCGTCCTCCCAGACGCTCCGGTACAGCCGGCTGCGGATGACCAGCGAGTTGTCCAGCTTGAGCACCCCGGCCGGCACGCTCTTGCGCCCGCCGCGCAGGAACGGGTAGTCGGCGTACGGGCGCAGCAGGCCGCGGGCCTGGACACCGCCGCCGCTCTCGCGCTCGTACGTGATCTGGTCGACCAGCTCGTCCATCCGGCCCGACAGGGTCAGGTGGTACTTCAGCCGCACCGGCGCGCGCAGCCGGCCGACGTGGTCGGAGCCGATCGCCCGGAGCAGCCGGCCGACGTGCTGGAGGTAGGCGTCCCGGTAGTCCTTGTCCCCCTCCACCAGGGACGAGAAGAACATCGGGATCTCCTCGACGAGGGTGTTCTCGTCGTAGGAGCGCAGGTACTCGGCGAAGCGCGGCTCGGTCTGGTTCATCAGCCAGGCGCGCACCAGCTCGACCGAGGCGACCCGGTCGATCAGGCCCTTGGGGTTGGTGCGCATCTGCGTGATCGACATCTCGCCGACCTCGCGCTCGCGCCAGTGGTAGATCGGCTCGGAGAGCACGTCCACGCTCTTGGCCAGGTAGTGGTGCGGCACGCTGACCGGCGCGTCCTCGTACAGGATGCCCTCGGGGTAGAGCAGGCCGGCGCCGTCGAAGAACGAGCGGCGGTACACCTTGTTCCACGCGGTGCGGTCGGTGACCAGCGCCGGGATCTCGGTGATGTGGGTCTTGAGCCTGGTCTCCTTGAACGGCTTCAGGTGGCCGCCGGACTGGTAGTAGCCCACGGCGCGGAAGCGCAGCACGTTGCCGGTGCAGAAGTCCGAGCCGGTCTCGCCCAGCGTGTTGATCATCAGCTCGTACGCGCTCGGCGGCATCGAGTCGTCGCTGTCCACGAAGCACAGGAACTCGGAGTCCGGGTCGATGTGCCGGATGCCGGTGTTGCGGGCCGCGCCGAGTCCCTTGTTCACCTGCCGGACCAGCCGGAACCGGGAGTCCTCGGCCGCGTACGCCTCGGCGAGCGCCGCGCTGCCGTCCTTCGAACCGTCGTCGACCATGACGCACTCGAAGTCCGTGAAGGTCTGGGCGGCGATCGAGTCGAGGCATTCGACGAGGTAACGCTCGACGTTGTAGATCGGGACGACGATGGAGAGGCGGGGAGCCATCGGCTACGCAGGCCTTTCTCTGGAGGAGCGTGGCAGCCCGTACGGGGCCTGACCGCACTTGGATCGGTGCGTACGTGCGCCCCCGATCCTACCTCCGGGGACCTCGCCCACCCCGGGACCACTACGCTGGGTCCGTGTCCCGTTTCAGCGTGATCGTCCCCGTGTACCAGGTCCAGGACTACCTCTCCGAATGCCTCGATTCGGTACTCGGCCAGGACGGCCCGGACTTCGAACTGATCGCCGTGGACGACCGCTCCCCGGACGGCTGCGGCGCCCTGCTGGACGAGGCCGCGGCCGCCGACGCCAGGGTCCGGGTGCTGCACCTGCCGGAGAACGTCGGCCTCGGCCGGGCCCGCAACGCCGGCCTGGAGGTCGCCACCGGGGACTACGTGATCTTCCTCGACAGCGACGACACACTCACCCCCGGATTGCTGAAGGGCATCGACGAGCGGCTCACCGCCACGGGTGACCCGGACATCCTGGTTTACGACTACGCCCGCACCTACGCCGACGGCCGGATCACCCGGGCCGCCTCCGCCCACGTCTTCGGCGCCGCCTCCCCGGACGTCTTCGACCTCGACGCCCGCCCCGACCTGCTCGACCTGCTCCAGGTCGTCTGGAACAAGGCCTACCGCCGCGGCTTCATCGCCGAACAGCGGCTGGTCTTCCCGGCCGGCTACTACGAGGACACCCCCTGGACGTACCCGGCGCTGCTCGCCGCCGCCCGGATCACCCTGCTCGACCAGGTCGGCGTGCACTACCGCCAGCGCCAGGAGGGCGGCAACATCCTGGCCACCGCCAGCCGCAAGCACTTCGACGTGTTCGCCCAGTACGACCTGGTCTTCGCCTTCCTCGACCGCCGCCCCGACCTGGAGCGCTGGCGCCCGGTCGTCTACGGCCGGATGCTGCACCACCTCAACACCGTGGTCTCCAAGCCCGGCCGGGTCCCGCCCGGCGACCGCCGCGAGTACTTCCGCCGGGCCGCCGGGCACTGCGCCCGGCTGCGGCCGGCCGGCTACCGGCCGCCGGCCGGCGTGGACGGCGTGCGCACCGAACTGCTCAGCCACGGCCGCTACGGGGCCTACCAGGCCGTCCGCGCCCTCGCCAAGGCCCGTCGACTCGTCAAGCGGTAGCCGCGGGGCGTCCTGCCGGCCCTCGCCGGGTCCGCCGAAACCCACGGGACACCCACCCGGGGCCTGACGCCCATTCGGGGGACAGGCCCGGTATAACCGGTGGGTGGACTTCCTGACCCGTCTGCCGGTCCTCGGCCCGCTCGTGGCCCGGGTGCTGCGCAGCCGCCCGTACCGGGTGTACGAGTACTTCTCCGCCGCCCGGGGCAACCGGCTGGCCGGCGCCGTCACCTTCTTCGGCTTCCTCGCCCTCTTCCCGCTGCTCACGGTGGGCCTGGCGATCGCCGCCGCGGCGCTCAGCGACGACCGGGTGCACGAGCTGCAGAAGCACATCTCCGACCAGCTGCCGGGGCTCTCGGACGCGCTCAACCTGCCGGCCCTGGTGTCCAACGCGGGCACCGTCGGGCTGGTCGGCGGGGCGCTGCTGCTGATCTCCGGCCTCGGCTGGGTGGACACCATGCGCACCTCGATCCGGGACCTGTGGCAGCTGCCCCAGGAGGAGGGCAACCCGGTGCTGCGCAAGGCCTGGGACGTGGCGGTGCTGGGCGGCCTCGGCCTGGTCTCGCTGTTCTCACTGGCCGCCTCCGCCACCGGGACCACGCTGGCCGGCCGGATCGCCGACGCGATCGGCCTCAACAGCGGGTACCTGCTCACCGCCGTCGGCGTGCTGATCGCCATAGCGTGCGACATGCTGCTCTTCGCCTACCTGCTGGCGCCCTTCCCCGGCATCACCGACCAGCGCCGCCGGGACCTCGTACAGGGCGCGCTGATCGGCTCCGTCGGCTTCGAGCTGCTGAAGCTCCTGCTCGCCTCCTACCTGGGCTCGATCGCCGGACGGAGCCTCTACGGGGCGTTCGCCACGCCGGTCGCGCTGCTGCTCTGGATCAACTTCGTCTCCCGGCTGCTGATGTACTGCGTGGCCTGGACGGCGACGGCCGACCCGCAGGCCGCCCGGGAGCGGACCAGGGCGCACGGGCGGACGCTGCTGGAGGCGGCCGACAAGGCGGAGGCGGCGGCCCTGGCGGACGCCGCGGAGCAGGCCGCCCGGGCCCGGAAGAAGGAGAAGACGGGGGGAGAGGGAAAGGGGAAGGCCCGGCCCCAGGACTGAGGCCGGGCCCTGCCGCAGGCCGGTGTTCAGCTGCCGGATCAGCCGGTTCGGCCTCGTCCGCGGATCAACCGGCGGAGCGGCGCCACAGCACCATCGCGCCGTACCCGAGCGCGGCCCCGGCGAGCACCACGGCCGACCAGCCGACGACGCCGAACCGGCCGCCCCCGCCTTCCGCGGTGGGCGTCGCGGCCGCCGGTGCGGCGGTGTGCGGCGGCGGCGCGGGCGTTCCGTCACCGCCGCCGGCCTGGCCGGTCGGCTCGGCGCCGCCGGCCTGGCCGGTCGGCTCGGCGCCGCCGGGCGGGACCTCGTCGACCAGCCGGCCGACCGGCTGGACCTTGCCGGCCGCGGCGAAGCCCCAGTCCAGCAGCGCGGCCGTCTCGTCGTACACCTTCTGGTAGCTCGACGGGTGCATCACCGTCACCAGCAGGGTGCGGCCGTCGCGTTCGGCGGCGCCGACGAAGGTCGAGCCGGCGTTGGTGGTGGTGCCGTTCTTCACGCCGATCAGGCCCGGGTACTTGCCCAGCAGCCGGTTGGTGTTGGCGATCCCGAAGCTGCCGCGCCGGCCGGTGTTCCGGTCGACGGCGCCCGGGAACATCGCGTCCCGGGTCGCGCAGTACATCCGGAAGTCCGCGTTGCGCAGACCGGCCCGGGCGAACAGCGACAGGTCGTAGGCCGAGGACACCTGGCCGTCCATGTCGTAGCCGTCCGGGGAGATCACCCTGGTGTCCCGCGCCTGGAGCGTGTCGGCGCGCGTCTGCATCTCGGCGACGGTCTGCTGCACCCCGCCGTTCATGTGCGCCAGGACGTGCACCGCGTCGTTGCCGGAGCTCAGGAAGACCCCGCGCCACAGGTCCTCGACCCGGTAGTCCAGGTTCTCCTTGATGCCGACCAGGCTGCTGCCGGGGCCGATCCCCTGGATCTCCTCGTCGGCCACCCGGTGCACCGCGTTGCGGTCGAACTTGGGCAGCACGGTGTCCGCGAAGAGGATCTTCAGAGTGCTCGCCGGGGGCAGCCGCAGATGCGGATTGCTGGCCGCCAGGACCTCCCCCGACACCGCGTCGGAGACTATCCAGGACTGGCCGGTGAGGTCGGCGGGCAACGGCGGAGCGCCCGCCATCGGGGCGACCTGCACCCCCGGGAGCCCGAGCCGCTCGCCGCCGATCGCGACCGACGGGGGCGGCTGCTGCGGGGCCGCGCCCGCCGGGGCGGCGAGCAGTACCGGCAGGGCCGCGGTGACCGCGGCGCACAGGCGCGCGAACGTGAGACGGGGTGTGGGCACCAGCAGACCGTACCCACTCACGGCTCCCGGCGCCCTCCCCCAGGGGCCCGTCCTCCGCAGGAGGGGCCCGCTCTACGCCGATCGGCGGCCCGCGCATACTGGGGAAGCACACCGCCTTCACACGCCGAGGACCCCCATGAAGCTCAGCCGCCGCACCTCCTGGTTCCTGACCGCCTTCGGGGTCTGGTCGATCATCATCTGGACGACCTTCGTGAAGAACCTCTGGAAGGACTCCGGCGGCCAGGCCTTCACCAACGGCGACCACTCCCAGCCCACCGCCTTCTTCTGGGTCCACCTGCTCCTCGCCGTCACCTCCTTCGCCCTCGGCATCGCCGTCGGCACCATCGGCGTGCGCGGCCTTCGCGTCACCACCCGCCGCACCCCGGCCACCGACTGAGAATCCCCGTTGCCGCTGTCGGCCCGCACTGGCAGGATCCTCACCGCTCGTGCACGTCTCGAACGGATATGCCGACAGAGGGTGG
Source organism: Kitasatospora sp. NPDC054795 (assembly GCF_053611565.1). Classification (NCBI taxonomy): domain Bacteria; kingdom Bacillati; phylum Actinomycetota; class Actinomycetes; order Kitasatosporales; family Streptomycetaceae; genus Kitasatospora; species Kitasatospora sp. NPDC054795. Next base: position 24,475 of record NZ_JBSHAP010000095.1, on the reverse strand, counting down.
GGATTCCTTGATGAAGCACACGCGTTCACGCAGGCTCGGGGGGCTGGTCGCGGCGACCGCGGCCGCGGGCCTGCTCACCGTGCCGACGGCGGCCGTGGCCGACACGGCACCGACCGTCCTCGGGACGGAACAGGGCGGTGACTACGTCACCAGCGCCTGCGACTCGACCACCGTCCCGCTCTGGAGCGGACGGACCATGTACGGTCCGAAGCTCGTCGCGAACGTCACCGGCACCAGTGCCCGGTTCAGCGTCCGGGACGAGAGCGCGGGCGCCCAGGACCCGGTGTACACCGGTGAGGCGCAGGCCTACGGCCAGCGGTCCAGCGTCAAGGTCCCCGGCCTGCTGGACGGGCACAGCTACGCCTGGCACGCCTGGGCCCTCCAGGACACCCAGGCCTCCGCCCCGTCGGCGGACTGCCGCTTCACCGTGGACACCACGAGCCCGAGCGTCACGGTCTCCTCGACCGACTTCCCGGAGACCGGGGCCGCCACCAGGTACGCGGGCCAGAAGGGGACCTTCGTGCTCAAGGCGGTCGACCCGGCTCCGGCCGGCGGTACGGCCTCCGGCATCGACTGCTTCCGGTACGGCTGGAACTACCTCGGGGTCGGCGACTGCAATTCGACGAACGCTGTCCGGCCGGACGCCGACGGTACGGCGAAGGTCGACCTCAGGGTCGTGGACTGGGGCACCAACACCCTCATCGTCCAGGCGGTCGACAGGACGGGCAATGTCGCCTCGGCCTCCTACACCTTCTACGCCCGGTCGAACCCGAACCCGCCGAAGACGCTCGGAGACGTCGACGGGGACGGCACCGCGGACATCGTGCTGCCCGACGCCCAGGGCAACCTGCAGTACATCGGCGTGAACGCGACCGGCACCACGCCCAACGCGACGATCCGGGCGCTCGCCTCGCCCGACCACAACGGCTGGGCGTCGTACCGGGTCGTCCACCGCGGCTGGACGGACGACCACGCGCCGTCCCTGGACGACCTGTTCCTCCACCGGCCGGGCTCGGGCGCCCTCTACCTGTACCGGAACTTCGACTATGGCTCCTTCGACCGGAGCCTGCTCAGCGCCCGGCGTTCGACCAGCTGCGTGGACGCGACGGGCACGGACGTGCCGTGCCCCGCGGACTACGCCTCCGACTGGTCGAAGGCGGACCAGATCGTCGCGCTGGGCCCGGCGGCCGGCGGCTTCGACCCGGCGCTGGTGACGTTGGAGAACGGCGACCTCTGGCTGCACGCCGGAGGCGACTTCGCGTACGGCTGGCAGACGGCCCTCAAGCTCACCACGTCAGGCGGCTGGGCCGGCTACGACCTGGTCGCCCCCGGTCCGGACACGGCCGGGAACCTCGCCCTGTGGGCACGCGACCGGGCCACCGGCGAGCTGCACGCGTACCCGGTTCCGAAGCAGGCCGACGGCACCTTCGACTACTCCGCGCTCGCCGACCCCTCGGCGAACGTGGTCGCCACCGGCTTCACCACCGCCGCCTACCCGACGCTCGGCAGCTCGGGCGACGGTGACGGGGACGGCACGCCGGACCTGTGGGCCGTCACTCCCGACCGGCACCTGGTGACCTTCAGCGGCTGGTCGGCGCCGAAGGACCTCGGCGTGCTGCGCTGACCCGCCCGGGGAGAACGCGAAGGCCCCCGCCCGATCGGAGGATCGGGCGGGGGCCTTCGGGGTGTCGCGCGGGGATCAGAAGCGGCGGGTTACCAGCGCCCGCTTCACTTCCTGGATCGCCTTGGTGACCTCGATGCCGCGCGGGCAGGCCTCGGAGCAGTTGAAGGTGGTGCGGCAGCGCCACACGCCCTCACGGTCGTTGAGGATCTCCAGGCGCTGCTCGCCGCCCTCGTCGCGCGAGTCGAAGATGAAGCGGTGCGCGTTGACGATGGCGGCCGGGCCGAAGTACTGGCCGTCGTTCCAGAACACCGGGCAGGACGACGTGCACGCGGCGCACAGGATGCACTTGGTGGTGTCGTCGAAGCGCTCGCGGTCCTCGGCGGACTGCAGGCGCTCCCGGGTCGGCTCGTTCCCCTTGGTGATGAGGAACGGCATGACGTCCTTGTACGCCTGGAAGAACGGGTCCATGTCCACGACCAGGTCCTTGAGGACCGTCAGGCCCTTGATGGCCTCGATCGTGATCGGCTTCTCCGGGTCGACGTCCTTGATCAGGGTCTTGCACGCCAGCCGGTTGCGGCCGTTGATCCGCATGGCGTCGGAGCCGCAGATGCCGTGCGCGCAGGAGCGGCGGTAGGTGAGGGTGCCGTCCTGCTCCCACTTGATCTTGTTGAGCGCGTCCAGGACGCGCTCCTTCGGGTCCATCGTCAGCTGGTAGTCGACCCACACCGGGTCCGGGTGCTCCTCCGGGTTGAACCGGCGGATCCGGAAGGTGACGGTGATCGGCTGGACGGCACCGGCCTCGACCGCGTCCAGAGCGGCCGAGTGCTTCTCCACGGTCGGAGTGCTCATCAGTACTTACGCTCCATCGGCTGGTAGCGGGTCGTGACGACCGGCTTGTAGTCGAGGCGGATGGAGGTGGTGCCGTCGGCGGCAACCTCCTGGTACGCCATGGTGTGCTGCATGAACTTCACGTCGTCACGGGTCGGGAAGTCCTCGCGGTAGTGGCCGCCGCGGGACTCCTCGCGGGCCAGCGCGGAGACGGCCAGCACCTCGGCCAGGTCGAGCAGGTTGCCCAGCTCGACGGCCTCCAGCAGGTCCGTGTTGTACCGGAAGCCCTTGTCCTGGATGGAGACGTTCTTGTAGCGCTCCTTCAGCGCGGCGATGTCCTCGACCGCCTGCTTCAGGGTGGCGCCGGTGCGGTACACCATCGCGTTGGCGTCCATGGTCTCCTGCAGTTCCTTGCGGATCTGCGCCACGGATTCGGTGCCGGTGCTCTCGCGCAGGCCGTCGACCAGGGCCTGGACCTTCTCGGCCGGGTCCTCGGGCAGCTCGACGAACTCGTTGGCGTTGGCGTAGTCGGCGGCGGCGATGCCCGCGCGACGGCCGAACACGTTGATGTCCAGCAGCGAGTTGGTGCCCAGGCGGTTGGCGCCGTGCACGGACACGCAGGCGACCTCGCCGGCCGCGTACAGGCCCGGGACGATGTCGGTGTTGTTGCGCAGGACCTCACCCTCGACGTTGGTCGGGATGCCGCCCATGGCGTAGTGCGCGGTGGGCTGGATCGGGATCGGGTCCGTGTAGGGCTCGATGCCGAGGTAGGTGCGCGCGAACTCGGTGATGTCCGGCAGCTTGGCGTCCAGCTGCTCCGGCGGCAGGTGGGTCAGGTCCAGGTAGACGTGGTCGCCGTCCGGACCGCAGCCGCGGCCTTCGCGGATCTCGGTGTAGATCGCGCGGGAGCAGACGTCACGGGACGCGAGGTCCTTCATGACGGGGGCGTAGCGCTCCATGAAGCGCTCGCCGTCCTTGTTGCGCAGGATGCCGCCCTCGCCGCGGGCGCCCTCGGTGAGCAGGATGCCCATGCGCCAGATGCCCGTCGGGTGGAACTGGAAGAACTCCATGTCCTCCAGCGGCAGGCCGCGGCGGTAGACCAGGGCCTGGCCGTCACCGGTGAGGGTGTGGGCGTTGGAGGAGACCTTGAAGAACTTGCCGGTGCCGCCGGAGGCGAAGACGACCGACTTGGCCTGGAAGACGTGGATCTCGCCGGTGGCCAGCTCGTACGCGACGACGCCGGAGGTCTTGCCCTCGCTGATCAGCAGGTCGAGGACGTAGAACTCGTTGAAGAACTCGACGCCGTGCTTGACGCAGTTCTGGAACAGCGTCTGGAGGATCATGTGGCCGGTGCGGTCGGCCGCGTAGCACGAGCGGCGGACCGGGGCCTCGCCGTGGTTGCGGGAGTGACCGCCGAAGCGGCGCTGGTCGATCCGGCCCTGCTCGGTGCGGGAGAAGGGCAGACCCATCTTCTCCAGGTCGAGGACGGCGTCGATGGCCTCCTTGCACATGATCTCGGCGGCGTCCTGGTCGACCAGGTAGTCACCGCCCTTGACCGTGTCGAAGGTGTGCCACTCCCAGTTGTCCTCCTCGACGTTGGCGAGGGCGGCGCACATGCCGCCCTGGGCCGCGCCGGTGTGGGACCGGGTCGGGTAGAGCTTGGTCAGGACGGCGGTGCGGCTGCGCTGCGTCGACTCGATGGCCGCTCGCATGCCGGCGCCGCCGGCGCCGACGATGACGGTGTCGTACTGGTGAATCTGCATGGGGGGTTAACTCGCCTCTGGCCTCTGCCGATGGTCGATGGTGCTCGCGGCTCAGATGTTGGGGTCGAAGGTGAAGATCACCAGGGTGCCGAGCAGCACGGTGAAGACCGTGGCGGTGCCCATGAGCCCCTTGAGCCAGAGCCGGGTCGAGTCCTTCTCGGCGTAGTCGTTGATCACCTGACGCATGCCGTTGGCGCCGTGCAGCATGGCGAGCCAGAGCATCAGGAGGTCCCAGCCCTGCCAGAACGGCGAGGCCCAGCGGCCGGCCACGAAGGCGAAGCCGATCTTGGAGACGCCGCCGTCGAGCACCAGCATGATCAGCAGGTGGCCGAGGATCAGCACGACCAGAACGACACCGGACAGGCGCATGAAGAGCCAGGCCAGCATCTCGAAGTTGGTGCGGGTGCGACGCGGGGTCTTCTTGGTCCGCTGGCGCGGAGGCTCGATGACGAACGCGTCGGCGGGGTTGCCGGTGCCCAGTCCCCTGCCGGTGTGCGCCTGCTTGGAGGGGACGACGATGGCGTCGGAGTATTCCGTGGACATGTCTCGGCTCACTTCCCGAACCAGGAGATCAGCGTGTGCTGGAGGATCCCGTAGAAGGAACCGGCCATCAGGACGACCCAGACGCCGACGACGGTCCAGAGCATCTGCTTCTGGTACTTCGGGCCCTTGGACCAGAAGTCCACTGCGACGACGCGCAGGCCGTTGAGGGCGTGGAACAGGATGGCGGCCACCAGGCCGTACTCCATCAGGTTCACGAGCGGAGTCTTGTACGTCTGGATGACGGTGTCGTAGGACTCCGGCGACACTCGCACGAGGGCGGTGTCCAGGACGTGGGCGAACAGGAAGAAAAAGATGAGGACGCCGGTGACTCGATGAGCCACCCAGCTCCACATGCCTTCCCGGCCGCGGTACAGCGTTCCAGCCGGCACGGAAAAACCCTCCGGAAGCGATTGGGGGCTCGGCCGGCTTCGGTGTCGGTCAGCCCGGCCGGGTACGGTCCACCGGCCGCCAGCATCCTATCGACGCCTTTCCGTGAACCGCCTCCGGGGGCCCCAGGTGTGATCAATCAGGCACTTCTGGCCTAGCGGGGCGGGAACCAAACCCGGGGGCGTCACGACGGGTGACGGCATGCTCGCGCCCCGTGCCGGAGGGTGAGGGGCGCGGGGCGGGGCGGGTTCGGATTCGGTGGTGGTTCGGATCGGATGGTGCCGCGGCCTCACTCGTCCGGGCGGTTTCGCGGGCGAGGTCACCCGCACGGGTGAAGAAGAGTGGGTGAAGAGGGGTGGGTGATGTGCGCTCAGCGCGCCGCGGCCTCCGAGGGGGTGGCGACCAGGTGCTCCAGGCGGGTGAGGGCGATCCGGCGGAGTTCGTCGGACGCGATCAGCCGCTCCTCGTCCGGGTCGTTGGCGAGGCGGGTACGGATGGAGGAGAGCACGGTGTCGAGCATCTCCTCCGGGGCGACCCCTTCCAGGCAGACCACGAAGACGTGGCCGAACCGGGCCTCGTACGCGGCGTGCGCGGCCCGCAGCGCGGTGTGCGCGGCCTGGCTTCCGGGAGCCCGCATGCCGAGCAGCGGCTGCGGCATCCAGCTCTCGTCCGCCAGCGCCTCGGTGAGGTCGGCCGGGCGGAGGTCGTAGGAGGCCTCGCTGGCGGCGGCCAGCAGAGACTCGATGTCGGGGTAGGGCCGGTGTGCGGTGAGCCGCAGGGCCCAGCGGTGGCTGCCGCAGCAGGCCAGCAGGGCCTCCTCGGCAGCGCCGGCGTCGGCTTCGTTGAAGCGGTGCAACCCGAGGAGGGTCGGCTCTGTTCTGACGTCGAGCCGCTGTGACGGGATGTCGCTGGCCAGCGGGTCCTCCTCGTGAGGGCGGGAAGGTGCCGGTGGAGTGGAGTGGTGAACAGGTGGGATGGGGGCTGCCGAGGGGCGCGTTGGCGCCGGTCGACCTGCGCCTCAAAGGTAGTTGAGCGGTCATCAGTTGGGGAGGGCGCGCGCCGAATTCATCCGGACGAGCTATCAAGTTGTGACGTTGACACCTGCGCGTCAGCGCCCTCCCCGTGTCCTGCCGCCGGCCGCGGCGCCGCCGTCCACCGGGGGCCCGGGCCGGTCCGCGGGGACTCAGTCGCAGCGGGTGCCCGCGGCCGGCATCGTGCCCTCGGTCAGGTAGGCCGCCATGGCCCGGTCGATGCAGGTGTTGCCCTTCCCGAAGGCGCCGTGCCCCTCGCCGACCCGGGTGAGCAGGGTGGCGTTGGCGAAGCCCTTGGCCAGCGCCTCGGCCGAGGCGTACGGGGTGGCCGGGTCGCCGGTGCTGCCGACCACCAGGATCGGCGCGCTGCCCTCGGCCCGGACGGTGTGCGGCGTCTCCTGCGTCCTGAACGGCCAGTAGGCGCAGCCGGCCTCGCTGAAGTCGTCCACCGTGACGCCCCTGGACATCAGCGGCGCCTCGGCGAGCAGCCGGTCCACGGCGGCCCTGGCGTGCTCGGGGGTGGGGGCGGGGCGGGCGGCGTCGGCGCAGCCGATCGCGTTGTTGGCCTCGTCCACCGGGCTGTAGTGGCCGTCCGCGTCCCGGCCGTTGTAGTCGTCGGCGAAGGCCATCAGGTAGTCGCCCTTGTCGCGCACCATCGCCCAGCCGAGGGCGGCGCGCAGGTACTTCCAGGAGGTCGTCTCGTCGCCGTAGAGGAGCGAGATGGTGCCGGTCCAGGCCTGGTCGCGGCCGAGCTTGCGGCCGTCCTTGGTGGTCAGCGGGTGGTCGTACAGCCCGTCGAGGAAGTCGGCGGCCTTCTTGGCGGCCTTGGTGCCGTCCTTGCCGAGCGGGCACTCGTCGGCGTGGTTCTCCACGCAGTCGGCGGCGAAGCGTTCGAAGGACTTCTCGAAGCCGACCTGCTGGTCGATCCCGTGGTCCAGCCGGTCCTGGCCGGGGTCGACCGCGCCGTCCAGGATCAGCCGGCCGGTGTTCTTCGGGAACTCCTCGGCGTAGAGCGCGCCGAGGTACGTCCCGTAGGAGATGCCGAGGTAGTTGAGCTGCTTGTCGCCGACCGCGGCGCGCAGCACGTCCAGGTCGCGGGCGGTGTTGCGGGTGCCGACGAAGGGCAGCAGCCTGCCGGACCTGGCCTGGCAGGCGGCGGCGTGCTCGGTGGCCTGCTTGACGTGCTCGGCCTTGCGGACGGCCGGGTCGAGCGAGGCGTCCGTCTGGTTGACGGCGTCGTGCTGCTTGTCGTCGTAGCAGACGACCGGAGAGCTGTCGCCGGTGCCGCGGGGGTCGAAGCCGATCACGTCGAAGCGGTCGTGCAGGGTGCCGGCGAACTGCTTGGCGCCGTACTTGACCATCCCGACGCCGGATTCGCCGGGGCCGCCGGGGTTGACCATCAGCGAGCCGATCCGCTGGTCCGGCTTGGCGGCCGGGTACTTGACCAGCGCGAGGTCGAGGGCGTCGGTGGCGGGGGCGGCGTAGTCCAGCGGGACGTGCAGCGTGCCGCACCGCATGCCGGATATGTCGATCTTGGCCTTCTCGGCCTGGGCGTCGGCCGGGCAGTCGGCCCAGGTGATCTGCTGGCCGTAGAAGGGCTTGAGTGCCGGGTCGGCCTCGCCGGTGGGCCTGGGTGTCGGTGTCGGGGTGGCCGTGGGGGTGGCGGCGGCGGGCGCGGTGGTGCCCGCGGCCCTGTCCTGGGCCGGCGCGGCGGTGTCGTCGCAGGCGGAGGCGAGGAGCAGGGTGCCTGCCGCCAGCGCGGTCAGCAGGACCCGTGGGCGGGCGGCCCGGAAGGTTCTCATCGCACGTGTGTACCACCGGGGGGTGACGTGTTCGATCTTGGCCCCTGCTCCGGGGCCGCCCGCCGGGCCGGGCTCAGGCGCGGTGGACCTTGTGGTTGGCGGCCTGCGCCCGGGGGCGTACCACCAGCAGGTCGATGTTCACGTGCGAGGGCCGGGTGACCGCCCACGCCACGGTGTCCGCGATGTCCTCCGAGGTGAGCGGTTCGGCCACGCCCGCGTAGACGGCGGCGGCCTTCTCCTCGTCGCCGCGGAAGCGGGTGACCGCGAAGCCCTCGGACTTCACCATGCCGGGCGCGATCTCGATCACCCGGATCGGCTCCCCGCACAGCTCCAGCCGCAGGGTGGCGGCGATGGTGTGCGCGGCGTGCTTGGCGGCGACGTACCCGCCGCCGCCCTCGTACGCGGCCAGCGCGGCGGTCGAGGAGAGCACCAGCACCGTGCCGTCGCCGGTGGCCCGCAGGGCCGGCAGCAGGGCCTGCGTCACGTGCAGCACGCCGAGCACGTTCACCTCGTACATGGCCCGCCAGTCGGCCGGGTCCCCGTGCTCGACGCTCTCCGCGCCGATCGCGCCGCCGGCGTTGTTCACCAGGACGTCCACCCGGCCGACCGCGGCGGCGAAGGCGTCCACCGCGGCCCGGTCGGTGACGTCCAGGGTGACCGCGCGGGCCGAACCGCCCCGGGCGGCGATCTCCTCGGCCAGCGCCTCGGCGCGGTCGGTGCGCCGGGCGGTCAGCACCACGTCGAAGCCCTCGGCGGCCAGCCGACGGGCGGTCGCCGCGCCGATTCCGCTGCTGGCACCGGTGACCACGGCCACCTTCTGCTCGGTCATTGCCACTCCCTGGGGCTCATCGGTCGTTCACCCGATCATCTCAACCGCGCCGCCGCCGCGGCGGGCCGGTCAGGCCCTACATTGCGAGGACCCGCTCCCCAGTCCCGGAGGAGGCACCCCCATGACAGCCGAACCGCGCCGCGCCGAGTCGGGTTTCGCGATCGAGCCGCTGTACGGCCCCGAGTCCCTGGCCGGCCGGGAGACCGGCGCCCGGCTGGGCCGGCCGGGGGAGTACCCCTACACCCGGGGCGTCTATCCGACGATGTACACCGGCCGCCCCTGGACGATGCGCCAGTACGCGGGCTTCGGCACCGCCGCCGAGTCCAACGCCCGCTACCGGCAGCTGATCGCTGGCGGCGGCACCGGTCTCTCGGTCGCCTTCGACCTGCCCACCCAGATGGGTTACGACTCGGACGCGCCGCTCGCCGCCGGGGAGGTCGGCAAGGTGGGCGTCGCCGTGGACGGCGTCGAGGACATGGCGGTGCTGTTCGACGGCATCCCGCTCGGCGGGGTGTCCACCTCGATGACCATCAACGCGCCCGCCGCCCTGCTCCTGCTCCTCTACCAACTGGTCGGCGAGGCCCAGGGGGTGGCGCCGGCGGCGCTCACCGGCACGGTCCAGAACGACGTGCTGAAGGAGTACATCGCCCGTGGCACCTACATCTTCCCGCCGCAGCCCTCGCTGCGACTGGTCGCCGACGTGTTCCGGTACTGCAGGGCCGAGATCCCGCGCTGGAACACCATCTCCATCTCCGGCTACCACATGGCCGAGGCCGGGGCCGACCCCGCGCAGGAGATCGCCTTCACGCTGGCCAACGGCATCGCCTACGTCCGCACCGCGATCGCCGCCGGGATGGCCGTGGACGACTTCGCCCCCCGGCTCTCGTTCTTCTTCGTGGCCCGCACGACGCTGCTGGAGGAAGTAGCCAAGTTCCGTGCGGCACGCAGGATTTGGGCCACAATCATGCGCGACGTGTTCGGCGCCCGGAACCCGCGCTCGCAGATGCTGCGCTTCCACACCCAGACCGCCGGAGTGCAGCTCACGGCCCAGCAGCCCGAGGTCAACCTGGCCCGGGTCACCGTGCAGGCGCTCGCCGCGGTGCTCGGCGGCACCCAGTCGCTGCACACGAACAGCTACGACGAGGCGATCGCGCTGCCCACCGAGAAGGCCGCCCGGCTCGCCCTGCGCACCCAGCAGGTGCTCGCGTACGAGACCGACGTGACCGCCACCGTCGACCCGTTCGCCGGCTCCTACGCCGTCGAGTCGCTCACCGACGAGGTGGAGGCCGCCGCGCGGTCGCTGATGGACCGGATCGAGGAGCAGGGCGGCGCGGTGGCCGCGATCGAACAGGGCTACCAGAAGGGCGAGATCGAGCGCACCGCCTACCGGCTCCAGCGGGAGACCGACTCCGGGGAGCGGACGGTGGTCGGGGTCAACCGCTTCCGGTCGGACACGGAGGAGCCGTACCAGCCGCTGCGGGTGGACCCGGCGATCGAGGAGCGGCAGGCGCGGCGGCTGGCCCGGCTGCGGGCCGAGCGCTCCGCCGGCGCCGTCACCCGGGGGCTGGACGCGCTGCGCCGCACCGCCGAGGGGACGGGGAACGTGCTGTACCCGATGAAGGAGGCGCTGGCCGCCCGGGCCACCGTCGGCGAGGTGTGCGACGCGCTGCGCGGAGTGTGGGGGACGTACTCCCCGGTGGAGCGCTTCTGACGTCCTGCTGAACGGCCGTCAACCCGCCGGTGTCGTCGGGGAAGTGGCGGCCGTGACCGTCGGCCGGGGTGGTCGTTGCACAGGGCACGCAACCCGGGGAAGGCGGCTGAAACAAGATGTCATACCCACGTGTCCGGCCGGTATGCACCCATCCGGGGACTAGTTTTCCGGAAGTCGGGCCAAATCCCCCCAACAGGCCTACGATTGGCGAGATGAACCGTCCTGAGCCCGCTCAGCCGGGCACCACTCTCGCCGCCCCACGCCCCGCCGCCGATCTGCGCGACCGGGTCCGGGAGCTGGAGCCCGAGCTGGTCGCCTTCCGTCGTGATCTGCACCGGCACCCGGAGCTGGGCCGCCAGGAGTTCCGAACCACCGGGCTGCTGCGCGACCGGCTGGTGGCCGCCGGGCTCGAACCCCGGGTGCTGCCCGGCGGCACCGGCATGCTCGTCGACATCGTCCCGCCCGGTACCGCCCCGGGAACGGAGTTCCTGGCCTTCCGCGCCGACATCGACGCGCTGCCGATCGACGACGCCAAGACCGACGTGCCATACCGCTCCACCGTCCCCGGCCGGGCCCACGCCTGCGGCCACGACGTGCACACCTCGGTGGTGCTCGGGACCGGCCTGGTGCTGGCCGAGGCCGCCCGCGCCGGCGAGCTGCGCCGCCCCGTCAGGCTGGTGTTCCAGCCCGCCGAGGAGGTCATGCCGGGCGGCGCGCTGGACGTCATCAAGGCCGGCGGGATGGCGGGTGTCGGGCGGATCTTCGCGGTGCACTGCGACCCGAAGGTGGAGGTCGGCCGGATCGCCCTGCGGGTCGGGGCGATCACCTCGGCCTGCGACCGCCTGGTGCTGCACCTGGACGGCCCCGGCGGGCACACCGCCCGTCCGCACCTGACCACGGACCTGGTCACCGCGGTCGCCAGGACGGCCGCCGACCTCCCGGGGGCGCTGGCCCGCCGGATGGACCCGCGCTGGGGCGTCAGCCTGGTCTGGGGGCGGATCGCCTCCGGGTCCGCGCCCAACGTCATCCCGCAGCACGCCGAGCTGGAGGGCACCGTCCGCTGCCTGGAGCTGGACGGCTGGCGGGAGGCGCCGGACCTGCTGCACGAGCTGATCGCCAAGCTGTCCGAGACCCACCGGGCCAAGTGGACGCTGGACTACCACCGCGGGGTGCCGCCGGTGGTGAACGAGGCGGTCTCGGTCGCCCTGCTGGACGGGGCGATGCACGCCCGCTTCGGCGGGGACGGCGCCGTGGTGGTGGAGGGCACCGAGCAGAGCCTGGGCGGCGAGGACTTCTCCTGGTACCTGGAGCACGCCCCGGGCGCCCTGGCCCGGCTCGGCGTCCGCGCTCCCGGCGACGCCACGGTCCGGGACCTGCACCAGGGCCGGTTCGACGTGGACGAGCGGGCGATCGGCATCGGCGTGGAGCTGTTCTCGGCGCTGGCCCTGGAGGCGGACGGCAGCTGACGGCAGGTCCGGGGGCGGTGCGGCCGGAGCGAAACGGAACGGCCGGATCCGGAGTCCCGTCGGGGTTCCGTAAACTGGCCGGACCGACCTCGGACCACCGTCCGCGCGGGGGACAGAGCCCCGGGGAGAACATCAGACCACGGTTTGATAACAACCCGTATGCTCCGGCACCCCGTAACACAACCGTGTTCTACGCGCGTTACGGTGGCGTCCGACCGCGCCAAACGGGCGCGTGTAGAAGGAGATATCCCCTTGCGCCGTTCAATGAAGCTCGCCGCGGTTGTGCTCTCGGGTTCCCTGGGCATGGCCTCGCTCGCCGCTTGCGGCGCAAAGAGCACCGACTCCTCCTCCTCCGCCTCGGGCGACGGTTCGCTCAAGGTCGGCCTGGCTTACGACATCGGCGGCCGCGGCGACCAGTCGTTCAACGACTCCGCCGCCCGTGGTCTCGACAAGGCCAAGTCCGAGCTGGGCGTCTCCGTGACCGAGGCCGAGGCCAAGCAGGGCGAGGCCGAGGCCGACAAGGAGACCCGTCTCAAGAACCTGATCGACGCGGGTTACAAGACGATCATCGCGGTCGGCTTCGTCTACCAGCCGGCGATCAACAAGATCGCCAAGGACAACCCGACGGTCAAGTTCGCGATCATCGACTCGAACGACAAGGACCAGCCGGCCAACGTCACCTCGCTGCTCTTCGCCGAGCAGGAGGGCTCGTACCTGGCCGGTGTCGCCGCCGCGAACAAGTCGAAGGCCAAGCACGTCGGCTTCATCGGCGGTGTGCAGTCCGAGCTGATCAAGAAGTTCGAGGCCGGTTACACGGCGGGTGTGAAGTCCGTCGACCCGAGCATCACGGTCGAGACCACCTACCTGAGCACCCCGCCGGACTTCACCGGCTTCGCCTCGCCCGACAAGGGCAAGGAGGCCGCCCAGGGTCAGCTCGACAAGGGCGCGGACATCATCTACACCGCCGCCGGCTCCTCCGGCAACGGCGCCATCGAGGCCGTCGCCAACAAGCAGGGCGCCCTGGCCATCGGTGTCGACTCCGACCAGGCCAGCCAGCCGGCCCTGGCGAAGTACAAGAGCAGCATCCTGACCTCGATGGTCAAGAACGTCGACACCGCGGTGTTCTCGTACATCCAGTCGGTCAAGCAGGGCCAGAGCCCGACCGGCGTCAAGCTGTTCGACCTGAAGGCCGAGGGCGTCTCGCTCGCCACCACCGGCGGCAAGATCGACGACATCCAGGACAAGCTGAAGCTCGCCGCCGACGCGATCAAGTCCGGCGCCACCACCATTCCGACCGCGCCGGTCAAGTAAGCACCGCGCGTCCCGGACGCCGCAGCGCCCGCCGCCTGCCCGGCAGGGCGACGCATCCACACAGTTCACGGGAGGGGCCCGGCAGGGTGCGCTCAACGCGTACCCCCGGGCCCCGTTCCGTCTCCCCGTTCCCCCTTGGCCCTCCGAGCGCAACGACGCGCCTCCAGACCACCAGGAGACCGCCATCACCGCATCCGACCCCGTCCCCCTGCGCAAGGACGGCACCCCCAGCGCGGGGACGGCGACACCGGCCGTCGAACTGCGCGGCATCACCAAGCGCTTCCCGGGTGTCGTGGCCAACCACGACATCAACCTCACCGTCCGCACCGGGACCGTGCACGCCCTGATGGGTGAGAACGGCGCCGGCAAGTCGACGCTGATGAAGATCCTCTACGGCATGCAGAAGCCGGACGAGGGCACCATCGCGATCAACGGCGAGCCGTGCGAGTTCAACACCCCCGGCGACGCCATCTCCCGCGGCGTCGGCATGGTGCACCAGCACTTCATGCTCGCCGACAACCTCACGGTGTGGGAGAACGTCGTCCTCGGCGGCGAGAAGCTCCACGGCATCGGCGCCAGGGCGAAGGCGAAGATCAAGGAGATCTCCGACCAGTACGGCCTGGGCGTGCGCCCGGACGCCCTGGTCGAGGACCTCGGCGTCGCCGACCGCCAGCGCGTCGAGATCCTCAAGGTGCTGTACCGCGGCGCCAAGATCCTGATCCTCGACGAACCCACGGCCGTGCTCGTCCCGCAGGAGGTCGACGCGCTGTTCGACAACCTGCGCGAGCTCAAGTCCGAGGGCGTCACCGTCATCTTCATCTCGCACAAGCTGCACGAGGTGCTCGCGGTGGCCGACGCGATCAGCGTCATCCGGCGCGGCACCACGGTCGGCGACGCCGACCCGAAGGCCGTCACCGCCCGGCAGCTCGCCGAGCTGATGGTCGGCGCCGAGCTGCCCTCCCCGGAGAGCCGCGAGTCGACCGTCACCGACGCCGTGATGCTCGACGTCGAGGGCCTGCGGATCGCCAAGACCGACGCCGAGGGCATCGAGCGCGTCGTCCTCGACGACATCTCGCTGCGCATCCACAAGGGCGAGATCCTCGGCATCGCCGGTGTCGAGGGCAACGGCCAGGCCGAGCTGGTCGAGGCCGTCATGGGGATGCTGCCGCTGAACGCCGGCACCGTCACCCTGGACGGCAAGGACCTCTCCGGCAGCCTGACCCGGGCCCGCCGCGAGGCCGGCATCGGCTACATCCCCGAGGACCGCCACCGGCACGGCCTGCTGCTGGAGGCCCCGCTCTGGGAGAACCGCATCCTCGGGCACGTCACCGAGGCGCCCAACTCCAAGGGCGTGCTGCTCGACCCGGCCGCCGCCCGCACGGACACCTGGCGGATCGTCGAGGAGTACGACGTCCGCACTCCCGGCATCGAGGTCACCGCGGCCTCGCTCTCCGGCGGCAACCAGCAGAAGCTGATCATCGGCCGCGAGATGAGCCACCAGCCCAAGCTGCTGATCGCCGCCCACCCCACCCGCGGTGTGGACGTCGGCGCGCAGGCGCAGATCTGGGAGCACATCCGGGTCGCCCAGCGGGCCGGCCTGGCCGTCCTGCTGATCTCCGCCGACCTGGACGAGCTGATCGGCCTGTCCGACACCATCCGGGTCATCTACCGCGGCCGCCTGGTCGCCGACGCCGACCCGGCCACCGTCACCGCCGAGGACCTCGGCACCGCGATGACCGGTGCCGCCAGGGGCCACCTGGAGTCCGAGCCGGAGGCCGTCGCCGAGGCGCAGGCCGTCGCGGCCGAGGGCACCGAGGCCGAGGCCGGGCACCAGCCCACCGACACCGCCGACGACCCGCAGGCGGGGGAGTAACCCATGACCAGTCCCAACCCCGCCGCCGCGAAGCCCGGCCTGGCCCAGCGGTTCAGCGGCGAGCGGATCGTGCTCGCACTGGCGGCGCCGGTGCTCGCGGTCCTGCTCTCCATCGCGATCTGCTCCGTCCTGCTGGCGACTTCGGGCAAGAACCCGTTCGACGCCTGGAACGTGATGATCACGTACGCCGGCAAGTCGGACGGCCAGGTGGGCATCCTCAACCGGTCCACCACCTACTACCTGGCCGCCGCAGCCGCCGCGTTCGGGTTCCGGATGAACCTGTTCAACATCGGCGTCGAGGGCCAGTACAAGGTCGCGGCGCTGTTCGCGGCCTTCGTCGGCGCCAAGGTGGACCTGCCGGCCTTCATCCAGATCCCGCTGCTGCTGGTCACGGCCATGCTGGTCGGCGGTCTGTACGCGAGCATCGCCGGTCTGCTGAAGGTCTACCGCGGCGTCAGCGAGGTCATCTCGACCATCATGCTGAACTCGATCGCGACCGCGATCATCGGTCTGCTGCTCGTCCCCGGCATCTTCGCGCCGAAGACCAGCGGCACCACCAACTCGATCCAGACCGAGCGGATCTCGCAGTCCAGCCACTTCTTCTCGCTGGAGACGGCCGGCGGAACGCTCTGGGGCTTCATCTTCGTCGCCGCCCTGGTCGGAGTGGTCTTCCAGTTCGTGCTGACCCGCACCCGCTTCGGCTTCGACCTGCGCGCCACCGGCCGCTCGGAGTCCGCGGCGACCGCCTCCGGCGTGAACGTCAAGCGCATGGTGATCATCTCGATGGTGGTCTCCGGAGCGATCGCCGGTCTGATCGGCCTGCCGGAGCTGCTGCAGAACTCGTACTACTTCGGCCAGAGCTTCCAGCCCGGTCTGGGCTTCCTGGGCATCTCGATCGCCCTGCTCGGCCGGAACAGCCCGATCGGCATGGCCTTCGCGGCACTGCTGTTCGCCTTCCTGGACGTCACCGGCTCGGTGCTGCCGCTCCAGGGCGGGTTCCCGTTCGAGATCGTCGACGTCATGAAGGGCACCATCGTCATCTGCGTCGTCGTCGCGTACGAGCTGGTGCGCCGCTACGGCCTGAAGCGTCAGCAGCAGAAGGTCGGCGCCCAGCTCGCCGCCCAGGCTGCCGCGAACAGTGAGAAGAAGGAGGTGTCCGCATGAGCACGGCAACGGCTGCCCGTCCGAAGGCGTCGGGCGCACCCGCGAAGAAGCGCAAGCTGTCCTGGCCGGTCGTCCTGCTCCTGATCGCGGGCGCCCTGGTGCTGTTCTCCGCCGTGGGCCTGGCCACCGGCAACCACTCGCTGACCTCCTCCGGGCAGGTCACCGCCGCGCTCGGCGCCGCCGTGCCGATCGGCATGGCCGGTCTGGGCGGTCTCTGGTCCGAGCGGGCCGGTGTGGTCAACATCGGTCTCGAAGGCATGATGGTCGCCGGCACCTTCTGCGGCGCCTGGGCGGGCTACCTGGTCAACCCGTGGGTCGGCCTGCTGGCCGGCATGCTGGGCGGGGCGGTCGGCGGCCTGCTGCACGCGGTCGTCACGGTCACCTTCGGCGTCGACCACATCGTCTCCGGCGTCGGCATCAACCTGCTGATCCCCGGCATCTGCGCGTACGTCAACCGGATCTACTACAAGGACTACGTGTCGGTCGGTGCCGGCCAGAACCAGTCCCCGCCGGCGGACCCGCTGCCGTACATCACCGTCCCGGGCCTGTCCTCCGGGCTGAAGAGCATCGAGAGCCACCACTGGTTCTTCGTCTCGGACGTCGCGGGCGTGCTCGGCGGCCTGGTCACCAACATCTCGGTGGTCGTGCTGCTGGCCGGTGCGCTGATCGTGGTCAGCTACTTCGCGCTCTGGCGCACGGTGTTCGGCCTGCGGCTGCGCTCCTGCGGTGAGAACCCCACCGCCGCCGAGTCGCTGGGCGTCAACGTCTACAAGTACAAGTACCTCGCGGTCATCGCCTCCGGTGCCTTCGCCGGCCTCGGCGGGGCGTACCTCTCGCTGGTCGCGGCGCACTTCTACAAGGACGGCCAGACCCTCGGCCGCGGCTTCATCGGCCTCGCCGCGATGATCTTCGGCAACTGGATGCCCGGCGGCCTCGCCATGGGCGCCGGCCTGTTCGGCTTCACCGACAGCCTCCAGCTGCGCGACCCGGAGTCGGTGCACGTGCTGATCCTGATCGTCGGCATCGCGATGATCCTGTTCGCGCTCTGGCAGCTGTACCGCCGCAAGTACACCGCGACGGTGGTCTCCTTCGTGGTGGCCGGCGGCCTGATCGCCTGGTACTCGCTGACCGACGAGGTGCAGCGCCCGCTGATCGTCGCCACGCCGTACGTGATCACCCTGGTGGTGCTCTCGCTGGCCTCGCAGCGCCTGCGGATGCCGAAGGCGGACGGCCAGATCTACCGCAAGGGCCAGGGCAAGTGACCGCCCCCGCACCCGCGGCGCCGCCCGCGATCGACTGGGAGCTGCTGCGCGCGGCGGCGCGCGAGGCCATGGGCCGCGCGTACGCGCCGTACAGCAGGTTCCCGGTCGGCGCGGCCGCCCTGGTGGACGACGGCAGGGTGGTCACCGGCTGCAACGTCGAGAACGCCTCGTACGGGCTCGGGCTGTGCGCCGAGTGCGGGCTGGTGTCCGCGCTGCACTCCTCCGGCGGCGGCCGGCTGGTCGCCTTCACCTGCGTGGACGGCGCCGGCGAACTGCTGATGCCGTGCGGGCGCTGCCGCCAACTGCTGTACGAGCACGGCGGGCCGGGGCTGCTGGTCGAACTGGCCTCGGGCGTGAAGCCGATGAGCGAGGTCCTGCCCGACGCGTTCGGGCCGGAGCGGCTCTAAGGGCCCGGTTGGCCCTAGCCGCAGCAATTGTTACGCGCGTAGAGTGTCGCGAGTGGGCCGGAACCCGGTCATCTCGCGACACTCTTCGCTTTTGAAACCCCTCTTGGAGCACGCATGGACGCCATCTCCGTCATCAGGACCAAGCGCGATCGCGGAGAGCTGAGCGACGCTCAGATCGACTGGGTCATCGACGCCTACACCCGCGGTGAGGTCGCCGACGAGCAGATGTCCGCGCTGGCGATGGCGATCCTGCTGAACGGGATGAAGCCGCGCGAGATCAGCCGCTGGACCGACGCCATGATCCGCTCCGGCGTCCGGATGGACTTCTCCTCGCTGCCGCTGCCCACCAGCGACAAGCACTCCACCGGCGGCGTCGGCGACAAGATCACCCTGCCGCTCGCCCCGCTGGTCGCCGCCTGCGGCGCCGCCGTCCCGCAGCTGTCCGGCCGCGGCCTCGGCCACACCGGCGGCACCCTGGACAAGCTGGAGTCCATCCCCGGCTGGCGCGCCCTGCTCTCCAACGAGGAGATGATGGACGTGCTGGGCTCCGCCGGCGCGGTGATCTGCGCGGCGGGCGACGGCCTCGCGCCGGCCGACAAGAAGCTGTACGCGCTGCGCGACGTCACCGGCACCGTCGAGGCCATCCCGCTGATCGCCTCCTCGATCATGTCGAAGAAGATCGCCGAGGGCACCGGCGCGCTGGTCCTGGACGTCAAGGTCGGCTCCGGCGCGTTCATGAAGAACCTGGACGACGCCCGCGAACTCGCCCGCACCATGGTCGGCCTGGGCACCACCGCCGGGGTCAACACCGTCGCGCTGCTCACCGACATGTCCACCCCGCTCGGCCTCACCGCGGGCAACGCGCTGGAGGTCCGGGAGTCCCTGGAGGTGCTCGCGGGCGGCGGCCCGGCCGACGTCGTCGAGCTGACCCTCGCGCTCGCCCGCGAGATGCTCGCCGCGGCCGGCGTGCAGGGCAAGGACCCGGCCGACGCGCTGCGCGACGGCTCCGCGATGGACCACTGGCGCCGCATGATCGCCGCCCAGGGCGGCGACGTCGACGCCCCGCTCCCGGTCGCCCGCGAGCAGCACGTCATCCCGGCGCCCGCCTCCGGCGTGCTCACCGCCCTGGACGCCTACGCGATCGGCGTCTGCGCCTGGCGCCTGGGCGCCGGCCGCGCCCGCAAGGAGGACCCGGTCCAGGCCGGCGCCGGCGTCGAGATGCACGCCAAGCCCGGCGACACCGTGGTGGCCGGCCAGCCCCTGCTGACCCTGCACACCGACACCCCGGAGCGCTTCGACTACGCCGTCGAGGCCCTGGCCGGCGGCATCGAGGTCGCCCCGGCGGGCACGGCCTTCACCCCGAACCCGATCGTCCTCGACCGCATCGCCTGAGCGTGGTCGTGAACGGGCCGCCCACCGGTGCACCGGTGGGCGGCCCGGCGTTTTCCCCGATCAGGGGCGGCCGACGATGTCGTGGGTGCCGATCCGGCGCCAGACGATGTGCGGCTCGCCGTCCTGGACCGGGGTTCCGTGGCTGAAGGTCGCCCGGCCGTCCGGGGCACAGGTCATCTCCCAGATGTCCGGATGGCCCTGCATCTTCTTCACCCGCAGGCCTCGGCGGAAGCCCTGTCCGGCTCGGAGGTCGGTGACGAACTGGGTCACCGCGACCAGGAACGCGGCCTTCTGTGCGGCGGTCAGGCCCTTCCAGTCGCGCAGGAAGTGAGCCAGTGACTCATACGTCGGCACGGCGCTTGATCTCCCCCAGGTCGAGACCGGCCTCGTCGGCGAGCGACTGGAGGAAGGCGTCCCCGTCCTGGAACACCTCGCCCCGCTCGCCCGCGGCGATCGCCTCGTCGACCTCCTGCTCCTTCTCCTGCCAGGAGCCGCTCCAGAACCACGCCTGGTCGTCCGGGATGACCGAGGCCGGGGTCAGCACGATGCGGCCGTCCTCCACCGCGACAACCAGCTGGTCGCCCTCCTGGAGGTCCAGCTGCTCTCTTATCTCCTGCGGAATGGTGACCACGCCCTTCTTCCGCACGGGAGTGGACACCAAGTGGGGGCGTCGGCGGCGCTTGAGGTCTGCCATGGGGAAAGTCTACCTGGCGGAAAGTCTGCCCAGCTGCCCCGTTCGGCGGGCCGCGTGGGCCCGGTGGGTGGCGTAGAGGGTGACGGCGGCGGCGAGGGTCATGGCGGCGAGCCCGACGGTGGCGGCGCCGGGCCACCCGGTGGCGTGGTAGGCGTCGGCGCCGAGGGTGCCGCCGAGGCTGTTGCCGAGGTAGTAGGCGATCAGGTAGAGGGCGGAGGCCTGGGCGCGGCCCTCGGTGGCGGTGCGGCCGACCGAGGAGGAGGCGGTGGCGTGGCCGGCGAAGAAGCCGGCGGTGATCAGGACCAGGCCGAGCAAGGCGCAGACCAGGGACTCGGCGAGGGAGAGCAGCAGGCCGGCCGCGGTCACGCCGATGGAGACGTAGAGGGCGCCGCGCCGGCCGAGGCGGCCGGCGAGCCGGCCGGCCGCGGCGGAGGTGCCGGTGCCGACCAGGTAGACCACGAAGATCGAGGCGGCGATCGACTCCGGCAGGTGGAACGGCGCGGAGATCAGCCGGTAGCCGACGGTGTTGTAGACCGCGCCGAACACGGCCATGAACAGCATCCCGAGCGCGTACAGCCGCACCAGCAGCGGGTTGCGCAGGTGCCGGCCGACGGTCCGGGCGAGTGCGCGGGCGTCCACCGGGGCGGGGGTGAAGTGCCGGGCCGCGGGGATCAGCAGCCGGAAGGCGAGCGCGGCGAGCAGGGCGAGGACGGCGGAGGCGGCGAGGCCCCAGCGCCAGCCGAGTCCGGCGGCGGTCCAGCCGGAGAGCAGCCGGCCGCCCATTCCGCCGATGCTGTTGCCGGCCACGTACAGGCCCATCGCGGAGGGCAGCGCACTGGGGTGGACCTCCTCGGCGAGGTAGGCCATGGCGGTGGCGGGGAGCCCGGCGAGGGCGGCGCCCTGGAGGACCCGCAGGGTGACGAGGGCGGTGAGGTCCGGCGCGAAGGGCAGGGCGAGCGCGAGGGCGGAGGCGGCGAGGGTGGAGGCCGTCATCACCGCGGTGCGGCCGTACTTGTCGGAGAGCGCGCTGGCCGGGAGCAGCCCGAGGGCGAGGCCGAGGGTGGCGGCGGAGGCCGTCCAGCTGGCCTGGCCGGGGGTGAGGTCGAGATCGGCCGAGAGGATCGGCAGCAGGCCCTGGGTGGAGTAGAGCAGGACGAAGGTCGCGACCCCGGCGGCGAACAGGGCGAGGTTGGCGCGGCGGAAGCCGCGCTGGCCGGGGCGGTGGCGGTCGTCCGCGGTGGCGGCGGAGGAGGGGGCGGTGGCGGGGGCATCCGGGGTGGTCACGGATGCCCCGGTATCGGCGGGCTGCATGTCGTCGACCGTAGGCCTGGCGCCGTTGATGCGTCCAATGCATGAAGCGTGGATGATCGATGCACTGGCGTATGAGTCGAGGTGGTGGCGCGATGTCCGGTCCGGAGTCGGCGGACGGTGGCGAGCAGCGGTACCGGGTGGCCGGGTTGGGCCCGCGGGAGCCGGCGGCGCTGCTGGCGCCCCGGCTGGCCCGGTTCGCGGCGGTGGCCCGGCTGGAGCACGTGACCCGGGCGGCCGCGCTGCTCGGGGTGCCGCAGCCGACGCTGTCGCGCTCGGTGGCCCGGCTGGAGGAGGAGCTGGGGGTGGGCCTGCTGGCCCGTCAGGGCCGTACGGTGCAGCTGACCCGGGCGGGCCGGCTGCTGCTGGCCTCGGTGGAGCGGGCGCTGGCCGAGGTCGAGCGCGGTGCGGCGGCGGCCCGGGCGGAGGCGGACCCGGAGGCGGGCCTGGTGGCCTTCGGCTTCCTGCACACGATGGGGCCGGACGCGGTGCCGGCGCTGCTGCGCGGCTTCCGCGCGGCGCACCCGCGGGTGCGGTTCCAGCTGGTGCAGGACTACGGCGCGGCGATGCTGGAGCGGCTGCGGGCCGGGGAGCTGGACCTCTGTCTGGTCGCGCCGCTGCCGGAGGACCCGGCGTTCGCCGCCCGCCCGCTGGACGAGCAGCGGTTGCACCTGGTCGTCCCGGCGGACCACCGGCTGGCCGGGCGGCGGCGGATCCGGCTGGCGGAGGTGGCCGAGGAGCCGTTCGTCGGGCTGGAGCAGGGGTACGGGCTGCGCGCGATCACGGACGGCTTCTGCGCGCAGGCCGGGTTCGTCCCCCGGCTGGCGTTCGAGGGGGAGGAGGCGGAGACGCTGCGCGGGCTGGTGGCGGCCGGGCTGGGGGTGGCGCTGCTGCCGCCGGCCCTGGTGCCGCGGCCGGGGGTGGTGGAGCTGGAGGTGACGGCGCCGCGCACCCGCCGGGCGATCGGGCTGGCCTGGGCGGCGGGGCGGCCGCTGACCCCGCCGGCGCGGACCTTCCGGGACTTCGTGCTGTCCCGGCGGGGGCGGCTGCTGCAGCACGACTGACGCCGGCTCGGCGGCGGTCCGGCGTTTTGGCGGATCGTATGGACCGGGCGGTGGAATTCCGCGTGGAGTTTGGACCATCCGGTGGTGTTCGCGGTGGTCGGTCTACGCGCGTAGGGGCTATATTTCCGCAATGGAACAGCAGATCCCCGTCACCACCGCGGGCACCGGCCCGCGCATCCCCACCGCCGACCAGATCCGCCGCGCGCCGAAGGTCCTCCTGCACGACCACCTGGACGGCGGGCTGCGCCCGGAGACCGTGGTCGAGCTGGCCGCCGCCTGCGGCTACCAGGGCCTGCCCACCACCGACGCCAAGGAGCTCGGCGAGTGGTTCCGCGAGGCCGCCGACTCCGGCTCGCTGGTCCGCTACCTGGAGACCTTCGCGCACACCTGCGCCGTGATGCAGACCCGTGAGGCGCTGATCAAGGTCGCCGCGGACTGCGCCGAGGACCTGGCCGCCGACGGCGTCGTGTACGCCGAGGTCCGCTACGCCCCCGAGCAGCACCTGGAGGCCGGGCTGAGCCTCGACGAGGTCGTCGAGGCCGTCCAGGAGGGCTTCCGCCTCGGCGAGGCCAACGCCCGCGCAGCCGGCCACCGGATCCGCATCGGCACCCTGATCACCGCGATGCGGCACGCCGCCCGCTCGCAGGAGATCGCCGAACTGGCCAACCGCCACCGGGACTCGGGCGTCGTCGGCTTCGACATCGCCGGTGCCGAGGCCGGCTACCCGCCCACCCGGCACCAGGCCGCCTTCGACTACCTCAAGGGCGAGAACAACCACTTCACCATCCACGCGGGCGAGGCCTTCGGCCTGCCGTCGATCTGGGAGGCCCTGCAGTGCTGCGGCGCCGACCGGCTCGGCCACGGCGTGCGGATCGTCGACGACATCACGGTCGGCGAGGACGGCACGGTCGAGCTCGGCCGGCTGGCCGCGTACGTGCGCGACAAGCGCATCCCGCTGGAGATGTGCCCGACCTCCAACATCCAGACCGGCGCCGCGGCCTCGTACGCCGAGCACCCGATCGGGCTGCTCAGCCGGCTGAAGTTCCGGGTCACCGTGAACACCGACAACCGGCTGATGAGCGGCACCAGCATGAGCCGGGAGTTCGGCCACGTGGTGGAGGCCTTCGGCTACACCCTGGGCGACCTGGAGTGGTTCACCGTGAACGCGATGAAGTCCGCGTTCCTGCCGTTCGACGAGCGGCTGGCGATGATCAGCGACGTGATCAAGCCGGGCTACGCCGAGCTGAAGTCGGAGTGGCTGTTCAGCGTGGGCGCCGGCGGCAACTGAGCCGCCGGGGCGGTGCGCCGGGCCCGCCGGGTCGGATGAACGCCGTGCTCCCGCACGAGAGTTGGCGTTCATCCGACTAGTCACTCGGGTGAGTGAACGCCCTTTGGTTCCTGGGTGACCGGCTCACTACGGTGTGCCCGTCATTGCCGATACGGTTCGACGGCGGTCGCCCGTCCGTCGGTCCCGTACGTGAAGTCGGCCACCGACGAGGACCCAAAGGGGACCCACCATGAAGCAGGCTCTCAAGGCCGCGGGCACCGCGGCGCTCGGCATCGCCATCGCGGCGGTCGGCGCCGGTACCGCCTCCGCGGCCGACGGCCAGGCGGCCGGCGGCCTCGGGCTGCCCACCGGCGCGCTGACGAACCCGGCGGTGACCGGTGCGGTCACCGACACCGCCGCCAAGCTGCCCGCCACCGGCAAGGTGACCGAGACGCTGGGCACCCTCGCCCCGAGCGTGGGCAAGGCCGTCCCGGCCGGGGAGACCCCGCTGGCCGGCGTCACCCAGCAGCGTGCCGCCCTCCCGACCGTCCCGGGCCTGGACAAGACCCCGATCGGCGCGCTGACCAGCACCCTGCCGGCCCTCCCCGGCCTGACCGGCTGAAGTCCGGGGCGCGCCCGGTCGGCACGCCCCGGCCCACGGCACGGCGACGGGCCGCCGGGCTCACGGCAGCTGGGGGCGCAGCAGCCCGAGGGCCAGGTAGAGGAGGAGCTGGGGGCCGGGCAGCCGG
>NZ_JBSHAP010000094.1:29036-38064 GCF_053611565.1 Kitasatospora sp. NPDC054795 | reverse complement strand
GGCCGGCACCGACCCGCTGGTCGACGAGGCCACCGGGCGCCCGAACGGCGACCACCGGGACAGCGAACTGGCCGCCGTCCTCTCCGAGTTGCGCCTGGTCAAGGACGAATGGGAGATCGGACAGCTGCAACTGGCCGTCGACCACACCACCACCGGCTTCGAGGACGTCGTCCGCGCCCTGCCCACCGCACTGCGCCACCACCGCGGCGAGCGCTGGATCGAGGGCGTCTTCGACCTGCGCGCCCGCGCCGAGGGCAACGGCACCTCGTACACCACCATCGCCGCCTCCGGCGCCCACGCCTGCGTGCTGCACTGGATCCGCAACGACGGCGCCCTCGACCCGAACTCCCTGCTCCTCCTGGACGCCGGCGTCGAGACCGACACCCTCTACGCCGCCGACATCACCCGCACCCTCCCGCTCAGCGGCACCTTCACCCCGGTCCAGCGCCAGGCCTACGACCTCGTCCTCGCCGCCCAGAGCGCCGGCATCGCCACACTGCGACCGGGGGCCCGGTTCCGCGACTTCCACCGCGCCGCCATGCGGGTCATCGCCGAAGGCCTCGCCGACTGGGGCGTCCTGCCCGTCCCCGCCGAGGAGGCCCTCGCCGAGGACAACGGCCTCTACCGCCGCTACACCCTCTGCGGCAGCGGCCACATGCTCGGCCTCGACTACCACGACTGCGCCAAGTCGCGCGCCGACCGCTACCTCGACGGCACCCTGGAGGAGGGCATGGTCCTCACCGTCGAGCCCGGGCTCTACCTCCAGCCCGACGACGAGACCCTCCCCGCCGAACTCCGCGGCCTCGGCATCCGCATCGAGGACGACCTGGTCATCACCGCCGACGGCGCCCACCTGATGTCCGGCGCCCTCCCCCGCACCGCCACCGACGTCGAATCCTGGATGGCGGACCTGTTGTCCTGAGGAGGCAGCGGACGATCAAGCCACCTTGATCGTCCGCTCCCCTCGCCGAATCGTCACCTCGACCTCGCCGCCGATCGCCGCCGAGTACGCCCGCAGGTTGTCCAGGCTGTCCACCTGCCCGTGCGCGATCTGCGACACCCGCGCCTGACTCACACCCATCAGCGCCGCCACCTCCTTCTGGGTGAGGTTGGCCGACTTCCGCATCTCGGCCAGCTCGTAGCCGCGGATCCGGGCCAGGTTCTCCCTCCGAATCCGTGCCCGGTCGGCCTCCGCCTCCGGCGAGGCCAACCAGGGGTTGATCCGCTGCGCCTCGGCCCACACCTCGGTCCAGCTACGGCCCGTCATGCTCACGCTCCCTTGTCCTTCTCCTCGACGTACTGCTCATAGCGAGCTTCCGCCAGCGGGATGTTGATGTCGTACCACCGGGACCACTCCCCGTTCTTGTCGCCGGCGACCAGGATGACGGCCTCCCGCTCGACATCGAAGACGAAGAGCATTCGAACCTCGGAGCGCCCCGCCGAGCCGGGCCGGAGCTCCTTCAGGTTGTGCAACCTGCTTCCATGAATCCGGTCCACCAGCGGGCGCCCGAGCGGTGGCCCCCTCCTGGCGAGCAACTCGATCGCGTCGGCGATCTGGTCGGCCGTGTCCGGATCCTTGACAGCGATGTCAATCCACTCCTGCGGGGGACAACACGCCGAGTCCTGCGCGCCCCCGACGCCCTACCCCCGTGCCGCCTGCCACAGCTCCGCGACGATCGCCTCCGCAGGGCCCGTGCGGGCCAGCTGGTGGGCGGTGCCGGCCCAGAGGTGCATGGCGGCCGTGTCGCCGCGGCGGGCGGCGGCGGCGCGCAGGGGGGTGGTGAGGCGGTTGACCTCGGGGTAGGCGGGCGGGGCGTACGGGCCGTGGCGGTCGATGAAGGCGTTGCGCAGGCCGCGGGCCGGGCGGCCGGTGAAGGCGCGGGTGACGACCGTCTCCGGCAGCTCGACGAGCGCGGCCCGGTGGGCGGCCGCGGCGCCGGACTCGTCCGACCGCAGCAGGGCCGTGCCCAGCTGCACCGCCACCGCTCCCGCCCGCAGGGCCGCCGCGACGGCCGGGCCGTCGCCGAGCCCGCCCGCGGCGATCAGCGGCAGCGCCGTCACCTCCCGCACGGCGGGCAGCAGGTGGAGCAGCGGCAGCTCCCCCGGCTCGTCCGTCACCCGGTGGGTGCCGCGGTGGCCGCCCGCCTCCGGGCCCTGCACGCACAGCGCGTCCATCCCGACCGCCTGCGCCGCCCGCGCCTCCGCCGGCGTGGTGACGGTGCCGACCTGGGTCGTCCCGGCCGCCCGCAGCGCCGCCGCCTCCTCGGCCGTCGGCAGCCCGAAGGTGTACGAGACCACCGGCACCGGGTCCGCGAGCAGCGCGGCCAGCTTGGCCTCCCAGTCGTCCCGGTCCGGCCCGTCCTCCTCCGGCAGCGTCACGCCCCACCGCTCGGCCTCGGGCCGCAGCCGCTCCCGGTAGGCCGCGACGGCCGCCCGGTCCCCGGGCGTGCCCGGCACGAAGAGGTTCACCCCGTACGGCCGGTCGGTCGACGACCGCACCGCGGCGATCTGCTCGGACATCCCGGCGGCGCTCCTCATCCCGGCGGCCAGGAAGCCCAGCCCGCCGGCCCGGTTCACCGCCGCGACCAGTGCGGGCGTCGAGGGCCCGCCCGCCATCGGGGCGGCGATCACGGGGACGGCGAGCTCGTCGAGCCGGACGGTCATCAGGCGCTCCTCACACGGCTGCGGGCACGGCACACCCCCACCCTACGCTCGGCGGATCAGCCCCCGCCGCCGTGCCTCGCGCACCGCCGCCGTGCGCGAGTCCACGCCCAACTTGGTGTAGATGTGCACCAGATGGGACTTCACCGTGGCCTGGCTCAGATGCAGCCGCTGGCTGACCTGCTGGTTGGTCAGCCCGTCCGCGACCAGCCCCAGCACCTCGGTCTCCCGGGCGCTGAGCGCCGCCGCCGGCGTCCGCATCCGCTCCAGCAGCCGGTCCGCGACGCTGGGCGCCAGCGCGCTGCGCCCGGCCGCGGCGGCCCGTACGGCCTGGGCGAGCTCCTCCGGCGGGGCATCCTTCAGCAGGTAGCCGGTGGCGCCCGCCTCCAGGGCCGGCAGGGTGTCCGCGTCGGTGTCGTACGTGGTGACGACCAGGACCCGCGGCGCGCCCGCCCGGGCGGTGATCGCCGCGGTGGCCTGCGCCCCGTTCATCGCCGAGCCCGGCCCGAACTGGAGGTCCATCAGCACCACGTCCACGCCCGGTTCCGCCGCCAGTTCGACGGCCCGCTCGGCGGTGGCCGCCTCCGCCACGATGGCGAAGTCCGGCTCGCACTCCAGCACCGCCCGCAGCCCGGCCCGCACCACCGGGTGGTCGTCCGCGATGAGCAGCCTGATCACGGGCCGGCCTCCGGGGTGACCGGCAGCTGCACCGCCACCGTGGTGCCCTGCCCGGGCGCCGACTCCACCGTGAAGCGGCCGCCGAGCGCCCGCGCCCGGGCCCGCATCGAGGGCAGCCCGAACCCGCCGTCCCCGTCGGGGCGGCCGGCCGCCACCACCGCCGGGTCGAACCCGGCGCCGTCGTCGTACACGTCCAGTGCCACTTCGCCCTCCATGTAGCTGAGCGTCACGTCGGCCCGCGAGGCGCCCGCGTGCCGGACGGTGTTGCCGAGCGCCGACTGCGCGATCCGCAGCAGCGCGACCTCCTGCGCGGCCGGCAGCCGGACCGGGTCGCCGAAGACGTGCAGGTGGACGGGAAGCGTGCCGTGCGCCGTCGTCGTCGCGCACAGCCGCTCCAGCGCGACCGGCAGCGGGTCGCCGTCCAGCGCGGGCGGGGTGAGTGCCCGGACGAACCTGCGGGCCTCGTCCAGGTTGTCCTGGGCGGCCTGCCGCGCCTGCTCGACGTACCCGGCGGCGGCCTCGGTGCGCTCCGGCAGGGCCCGCTGGGCCGCTCGCAGCAGCAGCTGGATGGAGCTGAGGCTCTGCGCGAGGGTGTCGTGGATCTCCCGGGCGAGCCGCTCCCGCTCGGCCAGCACCCCGGCCGCGTGGTGCGCGGCGGCGAGGTCGGCGCGGGCGGCGGTCAGTTCGTCGATCAGCCGGCGGCGCTCCTCGCTCTCCCGGTACAGCGCCTGGTAGCCGAGCACGGTGGCGGTGGCGACGGCGGCGCCGAGCGCGGGCCCGATCGAGGCGGCGAAACTGAAGCTGTGCTGGTGCCAGGACCAGGCGGCGATCGACGCGGCGGCGGTCAGCCCGACGGCGACGAGCCCACCGCGCCGCCCCAGCAGGTGCAGTTCCAGGAAGTACAGCGGGAACGCCAGCCAGACCCCGTCCTGGGTGGCGATCAGCACGCCCGCCCAGGTGGCGCCGAGCAGCACCAGCCAGAGCGCGGCCGCCCGGCGCGAGCGGCGCACGGCGGCCAGCTGCGGCCCGACGGTGTAGACGGCGGCCATCGCGGTGGCCGCGGCGGCGACCGCGGCGGGGTCGCCGCCCCGGCCGACGAAGACGGCCCGGGCGACGGCGAGCGCGAGCAGGCCCGCAACGAGCAGGTGCAGGCAGACCTGGAGGACGCGGGCGACGGGGGTGGTTCTGGATCGTTCGGTCGCCATCCGTCCAGCCTAAGTTCCACGCCGACGCCCGGCATCAATCAAAAGGTTGAACTCAGCCTCTTCCCTTTGATGCCCAGGATGCAATCCCCGGCGCGATGCCCCGGGGCCCCTCCGTCCGGGACGGTGGAAGAGTCGAAAACACCTGTGCAGAGGAAGGTTCACCGTGTTCGTCGCCTGGAGGGACTTGAGGTTCGCCAAGGGGCGGTTCGCCTTGATGGGGACCGTCATCGTGCTGATCACCGTACTGGTCGGCCTGCTGTCCGGGCTGACCGCCGGGCTCGGCCGGCAGAACATCTCCGCGATCACCGGCCTGCCCGCCGACCACCTGGTCTTCGGCAAGCCGGCCGACGGGCAGAAGCTCTCCTTCACCGATTCCCAGGTCACCCCCGACCAGTGGCAGGGCTGGGCCCGCGAGCCCGGCGTCACCTCCGCCCAGCCGCTCGGCATCACCACCACCAAGGCCGCCGCCGGGCAGCGCACCGCCGCGCTCTCCGCCTTCGGCGTCCCGGAGGACTCCGGGCTCGCCCCGCAGGGCACCCGGATCGCCCCCGGCCAGGCCGTGCTGTCCAGGACCGCCGCCGAGAACCTGGGCGGCCTCGCCCCCGGCGCCGAGTTCACCCTCGGCGGCCACCCGCTGCGGGTCGCCGCCGTCCAGGGCGACGCCGCGTACAGCCACACCCCGGTGATCTGGACCTCCCTCGGCGACTGGCAGCAGGCCGCCCCCGGCGGCACCGGCCACGCCACCGTCATCGCCCTCACCACGGCGAAGGGCGCCGACCTGGCCGCCGCCGACGCCCGCCACGGCACCGAGACCCGCACCCGCGACGACGCCCTCACCGCGATCGGCTCCTACACCTCGGAGAACGGCTCCCTCCAGCTGATGCGCGGCTTCCTGTTCGCCATCTCCGCCCTGGTGATCGGCGCGTTCTTCACGGTCTGGACGATCCAGCGCAGCGGCGACATCGCCGTCCTCAAGGCCCTCGGCGCCTCCACCCGCTACCTGCTGCGCGACGCCCTCGGCCAGGCCGTCCTGCTGCTGGTGCTCGGCACCCTGCTGGGCACCGCGGTCGCGGCCGGCTTCGGCGCGCTGATCGGCTCCGCCGTCCCCTTCGTCCTGGACGCCCCGACCGTCCTGCTGCCCGCCGCCGTCATGATCGCCCTCGGCGCGATCGGCGCGGCCCTGTCCATCCGCCGGATCACCTCCGTCGACCCGCTGACCGCCCTGGGGAGCGCCCGATGAGCCTGACCCTCGACCGCATCACCCTGACCTACCCGGACGGCGACGGCCGGCTCACGGCCCTGGACGAGGTCTCGCTGACCGTCCCCAAGGGCTCGCTCACCGCCGTCGTCGGCCCCTCCGGCTCCGGCAAGTCCAGCCTGCTGGCGGTCGCCGCCACCCTGATCACCCCGGACTCCGGGCAGGTCGTCATCGACGGCACCGACACCACGGGCCTCGACCGGGCGGAACTCACCGCGCTGCGCCGCACCAGGATCGGGATCGTCTTCCAGCAGCCCAATCTGCTGCCCTCGCTCACCGCGGTGGAGCAGCTGCAGGTGATGGCCCACCTGGACGGCCGCGCCCCGCGCACCGCCCTGCCCCGGGCCCTGGAACTCCTGGACGCCGTCGGCCTGCGCGACCAGGCCGCCCGCCGCCCGCACCAGCTCTCCGGCGGCCAGCGCCAGCGGGTCAACATCGCCCGCGCGCTGATGAACGACCCCACCGTCCTGCTGGTGGACGAACCGACCAGCGCCCTCGACCACGAGCGCGGCGCCGCCGTCCTGGACCTGATCACCGACCTCACCCACCGCCGGGCCACCGCCACCGTCCTGGTCACCCACGACCGCACCCACCTGACGGCCGTCGACCAGGTCGCCGAGGTCCACGACGGCCGGCTGACCCTGCCCGCGGCGGCGCTCTGACCTACTTCTTGGCCGTCAGCACGTCGTCCACCGAGAGCGTCACCGACGCTCCGATCGACTCCGGCAGGGTGAAGGACTGCCCGGGGTGGTGGACGGCGTGCACCCGGTATTCGCCGTCCTGCGGATCGGTGAGCACCATGACCCGCTGGTTCGCCCGATCCACGATCATGTAGACGGGCACCCCCGCAGACGCATAGACGAAAGGCTTCTTCTTCAGGTCATCGCTGTAGCTGGACGAGGTGACTTCCAGAACGAGCCGGAAGACCGCTGGGTCGTAGCAGTTGTACTCGATCAGGTGATCGTCGATATCGGCATCGACAATCGCCAGATCGGGAATCGCGTAGTCCGACGGCCCATCCGGCAGCCAGATCCCGACGCCCTGAAGGACTTCGGTCCCGCCTCCATCGAGGCCGGCCTGGAACAGCACGCGCATCAGGCGGCTCAGCGACTTGCTGTGCGAAGCGTTCGGCGGCAGCGTCACGGTGATCTGGCTCCCGACGATCTCGACCCGGTGCCCGGTGAACTGGTTGGAGATCAGCTCAGCGGCTTCGAGCAGTGTCGGCTGCTCCATGGGCTCTTCCACTGCTGCGGCGGACATGGATTTCCTCCTGGCTGCCGATGTCGAGAGCATCATCGTAGAACTCGGACGCCTCCCGGTGCCCGATCCTCGGGCCTCACCCGGACGAGTGGTTCAGCTCCGGCGGGCCCCGAGTCGCAGGGCCGAGGACTCCGACTCGGCCGCCTTCTCCTCGCCGGCCCACAGCGAGCGGACGTGGCTGAGGTGGCGGGTCATGCAGGCCTCCGCTCCGGCCGAGTCCCCGGCGATCATCAGGTCCAGCAGCTCCAGGTGCTCCTGCGCCGAGGATTCCAGCTCGCCGCGCTCGTCGAGCCGGTTGAGGCCGTACAGCCGCGAGCGCTTGCGCAGGTCGCCGACGACCTCGACCAGGCGGGAGTTGCCGGCCAGCCCCAGCACGTCCAGGTGGAACTGGCGGTCGGCCTCCAGGTAGCCGATCAGGTCGTGCTTGCGGGCCGCCGCGACGATCGCCTCGGCCTGCGGGCGCAGCCGTTCCAGCTGCTCCTTGGTGGCGGTGCGCGCCACCCGGCCGACGGTCGGGACCTCGATCAGGGCGCGGATCTCGGTGAAGTCGTCGAGGTCGCGGTCGGTCAGCTCGGTGACGCGGAAGCCCTTGTTGCGGACGGCCTCGACGAGGCCCTCGCGGGCGAGGTCGAGCATGGCCTCGCGGACCGGGGTCGCGGAGACCCCGAAGTCGGCGGCGAGCGCGGGTGCGGAGTAGACCACGCCGGGGCGCAGTTCGCCGGAGATCAGGGCCGCCCGGAGTGCGTGGGCGACCTGGTCGCGAAGCCGCTCCTGTACGGAGATCAGGGTGCGGGATTTGAGGTCGGCCATGGTGTTCCTCCGGGTGGGTGCAGAACACCAGCGTACAATGTCACGTTACGTTGCGTACGCGACAGCCGGTGATTCGAACACCCGCCACCGGCCCGCCGGGCCGGCCCCCCGGGACGCCGAATGCCATGGTGGCAGCGGCCGTCGGCCGTGACAACGGCCGACGGCACACGATCTTCAGGTCCGCACGGAGGGCTACGCCCGACGGAACCGGCCCACCAGGGTGCTCAGGCCGGCCGCACCGTCGCCGGCCGCCACGCCCCGCCGGACCGCCTCCGCGAGGACGGCCGGCAGGGCGTACGGCCGGAGCTCCTCGGCCGAGATGCCGTTGGACATGCGCTTCCCCTCCTCTGGAACGAACGCTCTACCCAGAATCTCGGCTAGGATCGCGGCGTGAACACGCCCGAGAGAGCCGACGCGAAAACGAGCGCGAGGACGAGCTCGAAGGCCGAAGCGAAGCCCGGCACCCGCGAGCGGATCGTCCGGGCCACCTCCCGGCTGCTGCAGCGCCAGGGATACGAGGGCACCGGAATCAAGCAGATCTCCCGCGAGGCCGAGGCCACCCTCGGCTCCGTCTACCACTTCTTCCCGGGCGGCAAGCAGGAGTTGGCCGCCGAGGCGATCCGGCACGGGGACGAGGAGTTCGCCGTCCTGCTGCGCGCCGGGCTCGGCTCCTCGCCGGACCTGGGCGAGGCGATGACCTCCTGCACCCGGATGCTCGCCACGGAACTGCGCGAGTCCGACTGGCAGGACGGCTGCCCGATCACCAGCACGGCCCTGGAGACGGTCGGCCGGGTGCCGGTGATCGAGGAGGCGGTGACCGAGGCCTTCGCCAACTGGCGGGCCGTCGTGGCGGAACGACTGCTCGCCGCCGGCATCGGCGAGCAGGACGCCCGCGAGCTGGCCGGCACCGTGATCAGCACCCTGGAGGGCGCCGAG
Organism: Kitasatospora sp. NPDC054795; assembly: GCF_053611565.1. Lineage (NCBI taxonomy): Bacteria > Bacillati > Actinomycetota > Actinomycetes > Kitasatosporales > Streptomycetaceae > Kitasatospora > Kitasatospora sp. NPDC054795. The sequence goes on along the minus strand of NZ_JBSHAP010000094.1, from coordinate 29,256 downwards.
CTCGCCGCCCAGGTCGCCCGCAGCGAGCGGCCGCTGCTGGTCACCGGCAAGCACCTGGCCCGCCTGCTCACCGCCTACGCCGACGACCGGGCCTGACCCGCGGCACCGGACCGCCTGCCCGGAAGACGAACCGAAAGACGAGCCGAGAGACGCCCGAGAAGCCCGGGAGACGGCCGGAAAACGTGAGGAGTCGGGGGCCCCGGGGGGGGCCGAGCCCCGC
>NZ_JBSHAP010000094.1:0-29026 GCF_053611565.1 Kitasatospora sp. NPDC054795 | reverse complement strand
GTACACTAACACCTACCCCCTGCCCCCGCCCCACCCGTACCCGGTGTCCCGGGCCTACTACTGGTTGGGGGCGCGGTGGCCGGCCTCCCCCCCCCCCCCCCCCCCGACTCCGGTTTCACAACTCCCAACCACGGCCAGGAGTAACGCACTTGTCGATCGAAGTCGCGCTGTACGACGGCCGCCCGAACAACGGCCGCCGCACCAGCCCGAACCTGCTGCACCTGTCCACCGACCACGGCGCCGGTCTCGCCGACGCCCTGGCCGCGCATGCCCGTCCGTCCGACCACCGGCTCGGCCGGATCGACCCGTACGGCGACACGCTGTTCAACGAGCAGGACGCCGGCGCCGCCTTCGAGGAGGCCACCGCGCTGCTCGCCCGCTGCACCACCGGGGAGCAGCGGGCGGCCGTCCGCGACCTGCGTAATCTGCTCGCCAACTGCGCCGCCATCCCGGGCAGTTGGCTCGTGTTCCTCGGCGACTGAACCCCTACGACGCGGCCCGGTACACCTCCGCCGCGACGGCCAGGTCCTGCCAGGCCATCCCGACGCTCTTGAAGAACCGCGGCCGCCCGTCCGGCACCAGCGCGTCGCCGCGCACCAGCTCGGAGAGGTTCCACAGCTGCCGCCCGGCCACACCCGCCATCAGCAGGTCCCCGGCCTCCCGGCCCGCGACCGTGCGCGCCTCCACGTACAGCTCGGCCCGCTGGACCAGCAGTTCGTCGACCTCCCGCGCGTCCGGCTCGTGCGAGCCCACCGCGGCCACCGCCGCGTGCGCGGGCACCAACGCGCCGTCGAACAGCGGCGTGCGCGCGGTGGTGCAGCAGACCACCAGGTCCGCCTCGCGGACCGCCCGCGGACCGCCGACCTCGGCCGTCAGCCCGAGCTCCCGCCCGTACGCCGCCAGCGCCTGCGCCCGGTCGGCGTTGCGCGCCACCACGGTGAGCCGGCGCAGCGGCCGGACGGCGAGCAGGGCGTCCAGATGCCCGTACGCCTGCGGCCCGGAGCCGAACAGCACCAGGTGCTCGGCCTCCGGCACCGCCAGCCGCCGCAGCGCGGCCGCGGTGACGGCGGGCGTGCGCAGCGCGGTGAGCGCGGCGCCGTCCAGCAGGGCGAGCGGCTGCAGGGTGGGCCCGTCCAGCAGCAGGTAGCTGCCGGTGATCCGGGGCAGCCCCCGCTCCGGGTTGGCCGGCGCGACACCGGCGATCTTCACGCCCGCGTACGGCCCGGCGGCGGCCGGCATCATCAGCATTTCCCCGGCGGGCACCGGTACGGCGGATCGGGCGGGTGCCGCCTCCGGGTCGAACCCGTCCAGCAGCACCCGCTCGATCGCCCCCACCGCACCGGCGGGCCCGACTCCGCCGGTGCCCGCCACGGCGTACTGGAGCGGCACAACCGCCGTACCGGGCAGTGCGGTCGGGCTCGGGTCGCTCGGAACCACAGCGGTCCGGTTCTCGGCTGCCCGGCTCTCGGCGGCGGTCCGGCTCTCGGATGTCCGGCTCACAGCAGGAACCCCGCTCCCAGCTCGTCGTCCGGCTCCAGGACGAAGCCGTGCTCGCCGGTGCGGAAGGCCGCCCCGCCGACCTCGGTGACCACACCCTCGCCCTGCGGGTCGCCGCCCGGCAGGAAGCGGCCGGAGAAGACCGTCCCGATGATCGACTCGTGCCGCAGCGGCTCGCCGGGGGCCAGCCGCCCCTCGGCGGCGAGCACCGCCAGCCGGGCGGAGGTGCCGGAGCCGCAGGGCGAGCGGTCGATCTGGCCGTCGGCGAAGACGGTGACGTTCCGCTGGTTCAGCACCCCGTCCACCGAGGGGAGTTCGTCGTACAGCACCACCCCGTACACACCCGAGAGCCGGGCGTCCGTCGGGTGCGCGACCGCCTCGGCGCCGGCCAGCGCGGCCCTGATCTCCCGCCCCACGGCGGTGAGTTCGGGCAGCCGCTCCGGTTCCACGGCGAGCCCGAGGGCGGCCGCGGACACCGAGGCGTAGCAGGCACCGGAGTGCGCCACGGCGACCTCCACGGTGCCGAGCGAGGTCTCCACCGGCAGCTTCAGCGCGGTCACCCGGCTGGGCACGTTGCGGAAGGTCACCCCGGTGGTGCGCCCGCCGGCGCGGTGCACCAGGGCGGTGACCCGGCCGGACGGCACGTCGATCCGCACCCGTGCCACGCCGTCCACGGGGGCGGCCACCAGTCCGGAGTCCACCGCCCAGGCGCCGAGCGCGATGGTGCCGTGCCCGCAGGCGGTGGAGTAGCCGTCCTTGTGCCAGAACAGCACGCCCAGGTGCGCCTCGTCGTCGTCCGGCGGCACCAGGAAGCCGCCGTACATCCCGGCGTGGCCGCGCGGCTCGCGGACGAGCAGTTGCCGGACGTCGTCCAGGGCGCTGGGCCGGGGCGCGGTCGCGCTGCCGCCCGCGCCGAGCGCGATGGCCCGGCGCTCGGCGACGGTGTCGCCGGGGATCGGCGGCACGCCGTCCAGCACGATCCGGAACGGCTCGCCGGCCGTGTGGTAGTCGACGGTGCGGACGAACATCAGGCGCCACCTCCCGGCAGCACGCTGACGGTCCGGCTGACGGTGTAGAAGTCCAGGGCGGCCTGGCCCTGCTCGCGCTCGCCGTGGCTCGCGCCCTTGGCCCCGCCGAAGGGCAGGTGGAAGTCGACGCCGCTGGACGGGGCGTTGACCCGGATCATGCCCGCGTCCAGCCGGTCGGCGGCGGCCAGCGCCACGTCCAGGCTGCGGGTGTGCACCGAGGTGGAGAGGCTGTGCGGGGTGTCGTTGGCGAGCGCGATGGCCTCGTCGAGGTCGGCCGCGGCGTGCAGCACGGCGATCGGACCGAAGAACTCCTCACGGGCCAGCGGGTGTTCGGCCGGCACCTCGGCGAGCAGGGTCGGCTCGACGTACCAGCCGGCCCGCTCGGGCACCCGGCCGCCGGTGAGCACGCTCGCCCCGGCCTCGACGGCCGAGGAGACGGCGCCGGTCAGCCGCTCCCGGGCGGCGGCGTTGATCACCGGCCCGCAGACCGCGTCGTCGACCGCCGCCAGCGCCTTGACCAGCGCCTCGCGCAGCGGCTCGTGGGCGGCGCCGACCGCGATCACCCGGCTGGTGGCGGTGCACTTCTGCCCCGCGTACCCGGCGATGGCCGCGGCGATGTGCCCGGCGGCCTGCGCGATGTCGGCGTCCGGCAGCACCAGCGCGGCGTTCAGCCCGCCGAGTTCGGCCTGCACCGGCACCCCGCGCTCGGTCGCGGCCCGCACCACGGCCCGGCCGACGCCGGTCGAGCCGGTGAAGGAGATCACGTCCGCGGTCTCCACCAGCGCCGCGCCCTCCTCGGCCCCGCCGGGCAGCACCGTGAACACGTCCTCGGGCAGCCCGGCCAGCTCGGCCAGCCGCAGCGCGCAGGCCGTCGCCTCGGGCGCCGGCTTCAGCACCACCGCGTTGCCGACGGCGAGGGCCGGCGCGGCCTTCCAGGTCGGGATCGCCAGCGGGAAGTTCCACGGCGCGATCAGCCCGGCGACCCCGTAGGGGCGGCGCCGGGTGAGCAGCAGCCCGGGGCCGGCGGCGGTCTCGTGCACCGCCCCGGAGGGCGCGTACGGCGCCTGCGCGTAGTAGCGCCAGATCGCCGCCGTACGGGCGACCTCGCCGAGCGCCTCGGCCAGCGGCTTGCCGACCTCGCGCACGATCAGCGCGGCCAGCTCGTGGGCGTGCGCCTCCACGGCGTCCGCGATCCGGCCGAGCGCCGCCGACCGGGCGCCCGCCCCGGCGGCGAGCCAGTCGCCCTGCGCCGCCCGGGCCCGCCCGACGGCGGCCCGCACGGCCTCGGCGCCGGGCTCCTCGACGGCGACCACGAGGTCGGCGGGGTCGGCGGGGTTGTACGAGGTGATGGTCACAGCCAGCAGCCCTTCGAGGGAGGTACGGGGAACGAAGGAGGGAGGAGGGGGGGTCAGAGCAGGAAGCCCGCCGGGAACGGGTCGCTCGGGTCGAGGAAGTACTGGGCGGTGCCGGTGACCCAGGCCCGCCCGGTGACGGTGGGCACCACCGCGGGCTGCCCGGCCACCTCGGTCTCCTCGACCAGCCGCCCGGTGAAGGTGGTCCCGATGAAGGAGTCGTTGCGGAAGTCCCGCCCGAGGGGCAGTTCGCCGCGCGCGTGCAGCTGGGCCATCCGCGCCGACGTGCCGGTGCCGCAGGGCGAGCGGTCGAACCAGCCGGGGTGGATGGCCATCGCGTGCCGGGAGTGCTCGGCGGTGGAGCCGGGGGCGAGCAGCTGGACGTGGTGGCAGCTGTGGATGGACGGGTTCTCCGGGTGCACCGGCCGGTCCGGGCTCGCGTTGATCGCGTCCATCATCGCCAGGCCGGCGTCCAGGATCTCCTGCTTGCGCTCGCGCTCGAAGGGCAGTCCGAACTCGGCGAGCGGCAGGATGGCGTAGAAGTTGCCGCCGTACGCGAGGTCGTAGGTCACCGTGCCGTAGCCGGGCACCTCGATCTTGCGGTCCAGGGCGACCGAGTAGGAGGGCACGTTGCGGATGGTCACCGCCTTGGCGGCGCCGTCCTCGACGTGCACCTCGGCGACCACGAGTCCGGCCGGGGTGTCCAGCCGTACGGTGGTGACCGGCTCGACCACCGGGACCATCCCGGTCTCGACCAGCACGGTGGCGACCCCGATGGTGCCGTGCCCGCACATCGGCAGCAGTCCGGAGACCTCGATGTAGAGCACGCCGAAGTCGGCGTCCGGCCGGGTCGGCGGCTGGAGGATCGCGCCGCTCATCGCGGCGTGGCCGCGCGGCTCGTACATCAGCAGGGTGCGGAAGTGGTCCAGGTGCTCCTGGAAGTGCACCCGGCGCTCGGCCATGGTGGCGCCGGGGATGACGCCGAAGCCGCCGGTGATCACCCGGGTCGGCATGCCCTCGGTGTGCGAGTCGACGGCATGGAACACGTGACGGCTGCGCATGGGTCACAACTCCCGTACAGGTTCGGATGGTGGGGGTGGGCCGGGCCGACTGCCGCCGCAGCCGGCCCGGAGGCCCGGGTTCGCGCCGGTGTCAGACCAGGCCGTCGGCCAGCGCCTTCTCGGTGGCCGCGCGGACGGCCGCCTCGATCTCCGGGACGAGCGGCTGGCGCGGGGCGCGCACCGGGCCGCCGGGGCGCCCGGCGATGTCCATGGAGAGCTTGATGGCCTGGACGAACTCGGTCTTGGAGTCCCAGCGCAGCAGCGAGTGCAGCGACTTGTAGAGCGGCAGCGCGCTCTCCAGGTCCTTGGAGACGGCGGCGTCGTAGAGCGCCACCGAGGCGGCCGGCAGGGCGTTCGGGTAGCCGGCGATCCAGCCGACCGCTCCGGCGAGCGCCAGCTCCAGCAGCACGTCGTCGGCGCCGATCAGCAGGTCCAGTTCGGGGGCCAGCTCGGCGATCTCGTACGCCCGGCGGACGTCGCCGCTGAACTCCTTGACCGCGACGATCGAGCCCTCGGCGTGCAGCTGGGCGAGCAGCGACGGGACCAGGTCGACCTTGGTGTCGATCGGGTTGTTGTACGCCACGATCGGCAGGCCGGCCTTGGCGACCTCGGCGTAGTGGGCGCGCACCGAGGCGTGGTCGGCCCGGAAGGCGTTCGGCGGCAGCAGCAGGACGGAGCCGGCGCCGGCCTCGGCGGCCTGCTCGGCCCAGCGGCGGGACTCGGCGCTGCCGTAGGCGGCGACGCCGGGCATGACCCGGGAGCCGTCACCCGCGGCCTCGATGGCGACCTCGACGACCTTGGCACGCTCCTCGGCGGTGAGCGTCTGGTACTCGCCCAGCGAGCCGTTGGGGACGACGCCCTCGCAGCCGGAGTCGATCAGCCAGCGGACGTGCTCGGCGTAGGCGTCGTAGTCGACGGTGCGGTCCGCGCGCAGCGGGAGCGTGGTGGCGACCATGATGCCGCGCCAGGGACGGTTGGTGTCGTGCTGGGTGATGGACACATGAGCTCCTTGATGAGGTGTGACATTTTACAAGAGCGGACGGGCCGGAGACAAGGTCCCCGGCCCGCCGTTCGACAGCGGGCCCGTTACGACTCCGGGGTGGGCCCCGCCGCCAGCTGGGAGAGCGGCACCGGGCAGCCCAGCGGGCGGCGGTCGGGCCCGGGCTCACCCGAACCGGCCAGGCAGGCCACGGCCGGACCGCACATCCGGCCCTGGCACCAGCCCATCCCGGCCCGGGTGAGCAGCTTGACGGTGCGCGGATCGCCCGCGCCCAGTTCCTCGACGGCCTCCCGGATCGCCTCGACCGGCACCTCCTCGCACCGGCAGACGTCGGTGTCCGGACGCAGCCAGCCGGTCCAGCCGGGACCCGGCCGGTGGGCGGCGGCCATCAGGTCGGCGAAGGCCCGCAGCCGCGAGCGGCGGCGCAGCAGCGCGGCCGCGGGCCGCTCCCCGGCCACCGCGTACGCGGCCAGCTCGCCCTCGGCGAGCGCGAGGTCCGCGCCGCCGACGCCATTGGTCTCCCCCGCGGACCAGAGGCCGGGCACGCTGGTACGCAGCCGGGCGTCGACCTCCAGCGCGACCGCGCCGTCCGGCCCGGTCACGGTCCGCGCACCCAGCTCGGTGGCCAGGTCGATCTGCGGCAGCAGGCCGTGGCCGACGGCGAGCGCGTCGCAGTCGATCCGCCGCCCGGTGCCGGGCACCGGCCGCCAGTCGGCGTCCAGCCGGGCCACCGTGACGCCGGTGACCCGGTCCGTCCCGTGCGCCTCGACCACCGCGCTGCGCGGGCGCAGCCGCACGCCGTGGCGCAGCAGCGCCCCGCCGTGCCCGGCGCCCTCGACCAGCTTGCCGGGCACGCCCGCCAGCACGCCGGGGCGCCGCGCGTACCCGAGGTAGGCGGTCGCCTCGACCACGGCGGGCACCTCGGCCCCGGCGGTGACCAGCGAGGAGGCGGCCGCGAGCAGCAGCGGGCCGCTGCCGGCCACCACGATCCGCTTCCCGGGCAGCACCAGCCCGGCCTTGAGCATGGCCTGGGCGCCGCCCGCGGTGACCACCCCGGGCAGGGTCCAGCCGGGGAACGGCAGCTGCCGCTCGTACGCGCCGGTGGCGAGCAGCACCGACCGGGACCGGACGGTGGCCCGGTCGGTGCTCTCCGGCCCGCGGGTGACGTGCACCGCGAAGCCGTCCCCGGTGCGCTCCAGCGCCCAGGCCTGGTGCTCGGCCAGGAAAGCGGCCCGCCCGGCGCGCTCGTGCGCGTCGAGCCGTTCGGCCGTTCCGGTGTAGGCGGACCAGTGGTGGTGCAGCCGGTCCGGCCGGGCCGCGCCCAGGCCGGGCGCCGGGTGGCGGTAGTACTGCCCGCCGGTGCTCCGCCCGCCGTCCAGCAGGGCGCAGCGCAGCCCGAGGTCGGCGGCGGTGACGGCGGCGGCCAGCCCGGCCGGGCCGGCGCCGACCACCACGAGGTCGTACGGCTGGCTGTCGTCGGCGTCAGACGGCGAGGTCGGCACGGCCGTGGCCCTCCTGGGTGGTGACGGTGGTGCCGGGCTCCGCGGGGAGCAGGCAGGTGCGCTGGTTGGGGCGGCCGTCCACGGTGGCCAGGCAGTCGAAGCAGGCGCCGATCCCGCAGAACGCCCCGCGCGGTTTGCCGCCGACCCGGGTGGTGCGCCAGGCGAGCACGCCGTCGGCCCAGAGCGCAGCGGCGATCGACTGCCCGGGCAGCGCGGGGACGGGCCGCCCGTCGAACTCGATGTGGTGGGCGGGCCCGGGCTCGGCCTCGACCAGCCCGGCGGGGGTGCGGCGGCGCATCGGCGGCTTCTCCAATCCTGGACGGAATCTCATGTGTGGCGATGGCGGGCCGGCGCTCACCCGGCCGGGCTGTTACGTCGGGGGGAAGCGGTCCGCCCGGAAGGGTGCGAGGTCCAGCTCCGGCCGCTTGCCGGTGAGCTGCTCGCTGATCAGCAGCCCGGTCGCCGGGGCCAGCCCGATGCCGGCCCCCTCGTGCCCGCAGGCGTGGTAGAGCCCGGGCACCCGGGGGTCCGCGCCGATGGCCGGCAGGTGGTCCGGCAGGTACGGACGGAAGCCCCGGTAGGTGCGCATCACGGTGACGTCGGCGAGCACCGGGAACAGCGCGGCGGCCTGGGCGGCGAGCCGGCTCAGCACCTCCTGGGAGAGCGTGCGGTCGAAGCCGACCCGCTCCCGGCTGGCACCGATCAGCACCGGCCCGCCCGGGGTGCCCTCGATCACGGCGGAGGTCTCCAGCCCGGCCGATCCGCTGGCCACGTTGGCCACGTAGTCGGCGGCGTAGACCTTGTGCCGCACGACCCGCGGCAGCGGCTCGGTGACCAGCACGAAGCCGCGCCGGGGCAGCACCGGCAGGTGCACTCCGGCCAGCGCGGCGATCTCGCCGCCCCAGGTGCCGGCCGCGTTCACCACGGCGGCGGCGGCCAGGCTCCGCCGGTCGGTCCGCACGCCGCGCACGGCGCCGTCCGGGCCGCGGTCGACGGCGGTGACGCTCTCCCCGGTGATCAGCTCGGCGCCCATCCGGCGGGCCTCGCGCAGCAGGTGGGCGGCGGCCAGGGCGGGCTGGACCTGGGCGTCCTGCGGGTAGTGGAAGCCGCCGGCCAGGCCCTCGGCCAGGTGCGGCTCCAGCTCGCGCAGCCGCTCGCCGGGCACCTCCTCGGCCTCGACCCCGACGGCCCGCTGCCCGGCGGCGAAGGCCCGCAGCGCGTCCTGCCCGGCGGCGGTGGAGGCGACCACCACGCCGCCCTTGGGCTCGTACTCGATCGCGGGGCCGATCCGCTCGGCGAGTTCGCGCCAGAGCCGGGTGCTGAGCAGGGCGAGGTCGAGTTCGGGGCCGGGCTCCTTGTCGGAGACCAGCAGGTTGCCCTCGCCCGCGCCGGTGGTGCCACCGGCCACCGGGCCGCGGTCCACGACGGCGACGGCGAGCCCGGCGCGGGCGGCGTAGTAGGCGCAGGCGGCGCCGACCACACCGGCGCCGACCACGACGACGTCCAGGGGAGGTCTCTCGGTCTTCAGCACGGCAGTAATATGTCACATGCCATGCGACCTGCCAAGACCGCCCCACCGAAACCCGGGACCACCCCCACCAGCGGAAAGGCCGGAACGGCGGGAAGCCCCGGCCCACCGCTCGGCAGAACGGCGGACCGGGGCTCCCTCAAGCCCTACCGGCTCAGGTGATGTCGTCCATCTCCTCGCGACGGGACGCCGGCACCGACGCACCGGCCGCCGGGGTCGCCGAGGCCTGGACGGACTCCGCACCGGTCACCGGCTGCACCGAGAGGTCCACGTGCGAGGCCTCCTCGTCGTCCAGCCCGGCGTCCGGGTTGCGGCGCGCCTTGCGCTTGTCGTTGAAGAGCGCGATCCCCACCGCGATGAAGTACAGCGCCCAGATCGGCATCGACAGCAGCAGCATGCTGAACGGGTCGGCGCCCGGAGTGGCGAACGCGGCGAACACGGTGATCGCCATGACCATCCCGCGCCACCAGCTGAGCAGCCGCTTGCCGGTCACGATGCCGACCAGGTTGAGCATCACCAGCAGCAGCGGGAACTCGAAGGCGAGGCCGAAGACCAGCACCATCCGGGTGGCGATGTCGAAGTAGTCCTCGGGCGGCAGGATCGGCGTGGTGTCGCTCGGAGTGAACGAGATCAGCATCTCGACCATGGTCGGCATGACCATGATCGCGGCCGCCACGCCCGCCAGGAACAGCGGGGCGCCGCACGCCATGAAGATGATCGCGTACTTCTTCTCGTTCCTGTGCAGGCCGGGCGCCACGAAGGCCCACACCTGGTACAGCCAGACCGGGACGGCCGCCACCACGCCCGCGGTCAGCGCGACCTTCAGCATCCAGTTGAAACCGGCGGTGAGGCCGATGTTGGACACCTGGGCGCAGCGCCCGTGGTACTGGTCCGCGTCGACCTTGGTGTTGCACTGCGGCAGCGGCTGGAGCAGGAAGTGCTCGATCTGCTTGTGGTAGATCGCCGCGACGATCGCGAACAGCACGATCGCCAGGACCGACTTGACCACGCGGTTGCGCAGTTCCCGCAGGTGGTCGGCGAGGGCCATCCGCCCCTCAGGATCCTTTGACGCCTTCGGCGCCTTGGAGAGCTTGCTCAACCCCGGTCCTCAACTCGTGCGTCGGGGCCCGCCGGTCGACGGGCCTCCGTGGTCGCGCGCCTCCCGCACGTCGTGCGCGCGGCGCGCGTCAGCTGCCTCACGTGCGCCGCGCTCAGTGCGGGCGGTCGCCGTCGGGCGCGGAGGCCCCGGCGGCGGGCTCGTTCACCGGACGGGCCGTGGCCGAAGCGCCCGGAGCGGACTGGATGGTCCGGCCCGCGGCACCGTCGACCGAAGCCGCTGCCTGGGCGGGCGGGGCCGGCTGCTCGGACCGGCCGTCCGAACGCATCGCCTGGGCCTCGCTCTTCAGGATCCGCATCGACTTGCCCAGCGAGCGCGCCAGATCGGGCAGCCGCTTGGCTCCGAACAGCAGGATGGCGAGAACCACGATCACCACGATCGCGGTCGGCGAGATGCGCATGCGCGACCACCTTCAGTCATGGCGGCCCGACGGGCCGTCCGCTGCGGATGGTAACCGCTGCGGATGACGCCACGACGACGGCCGCCCGAACAGGACAGCGGCCCCCGGTACGCGGTTCAGGAGCCAACTGAGAGCGTAACCCGCCCCCACCCGCGCACAGCAGCCCCCGTACCACCCGGAGCCGCGCCGTGCTAAGCGGCCGGGACCCGCTCCGCCGCCGGGGCGTTCGCCGCCGGCATCGCGTCCGCCAGGTCCTCGGCCGCCGCGGCCAGCGCCCGCGAGGCCCGGTCCACGCCCTCGGCCAGCGCCCGCACGTCCAGCCAGAGCCGGATCGCGAGGACCCCGAGGACCAGCAGGCCCGCGGTGGCGAGCAGGACGGCGGCGACGAGCATCCAGGACATGCGCCCACCCTATACGGGGGTCACCCCTCCGCCGGGACGAGCCGCATGGTGCGCACCCCGGCCCCGGTGAGCGCCTCGACGATCTTCTCCCCCGCCGGCTTGCGCACCGCCGCACCGCACCGCGGGCAGCTGAAACTGTAGTGCGCCTGGGCCGGGGTGCGACCGAGGGTCAGGCGGAAGTCCTCGGCCGGGAGCTCCACCTTCTCCCGGCACTCGGAGCAGTACACCTTGAATCTGGTCCCGGGTTCCACCACTCAGGCCCGCCCCTCCCCGTAGGCGGCCAGCGCCTCCCGCGCGGCCGAGCGCGCCTGCTCGGCCAGTTCGGGCGGCGAGACGATCCGGCCGTCCCGGCCCAGCCGCAGCGCCAGCGGGCGCAGCTGGGAGGGATCGGCGCTGCGCAGGGTGATCCGCAGCCCGCCGTCGGGCAGTTCCTCGGCCCGGTCGTGGGTGTAGTACTCGGCCACCCAGCGCCCCCCGGAGGAGACCTCGACGACCACCTCGGGGTCGTCCGCCGCCGGGTTGACCAGCCCGCCGCTCAGGTCGCGCGGCTCGCGCCGGGGCGGGTCGGCCGGGACGTCCAGGACACGGATCTCGGCGACCCGGTCGAGCCGGAACATCCGGTGGTCCTCGGAGGTGCGGCACCAGGCCTCGAGGTAGGTGTGGCCCTCGGTGAGCAGCCGGATCGGGTCCACCTCGCGCTCGGTCATCCCGCCGCGCCCGTGCGAGTAGTAGCGCAGCCAGAGCCGGCGGCCCTCGCTGAGCGCGCGGTCGATGTCGGCGAACACGTGGCTCTCCGCCTCGAAGGTCACGCCGACCCGGGCGCTGCCCTCGGCACTCTCCCCGGCCGCGTTCTCGATCTTGGCGACGGCCCGGGTGAGCGCCTCCCGGTCCCCGGCCCGCAGGCCCGGCAGCCCGGCCACCGCGCGGGCGGCCACCAGCAGCGCGGTCGCCTCGTCGGCGGCCAGCCGCAGCGGCTGGGCCACGTCGTCGACGTTGTGCCACCAGATCCGCTCGCCGTCGGTGTCGATGTCGAGCAGGTCGCCGCCGCGGAAGCTGGTGCCGCACATCGGCAGCACGTTGAGGTCCGCGATCAGCTCGCGCTCACTGATCCCGAACGCCCGGGCCACCTCGGCGACCTCCGCCCCGGGCCGCTCGCGCAGGTAGGTGACCAGCGACAGCATCCGTCGCGTCTGGTCGATGGCATTACTCACGGACGCTCTCCCTCGATACCCGCGACCGCCCGCAGCCGGTCGACCACATCCGCCCGCAGCTCCTCCGGCCCGAGCACCAGCACGTCCGGACCGAACTCCGCCAGGTCCGCGCCCAGCCCGTTGCCGTAAGGGATCTCCAGCTCGTCCCAGGCCTCGTCCACCCGGGTGCTGCCCAGCGCCTTGGTGCGCAGCGGGAAGCCGGCGCCCCGGCGGACCCGGACGGTCGCGGTGGCGGTGGCCCCCTCCCCCGCGAACTTCGCCACGGTGGCCCGGACGTCCACGTGCTCGGGCACGGTGCCGAGGAACGCCCCGGACCTCGCCTTCACCTTGCCGGTGATCCGGCTGAGCCGGAACACCCGGGCGTCGCCGCGGTCGCGGTCGTACCCGGCCAGGTACCAGTGCCCGCGCCAGCACTCCAGCGCCCACGGCTCGACGCTGCGCTGCTCGGCGGCGGCGGCGCCGGCCTTGCGGTACTCGAAGGCGACCGGACGGCGGTCCCGGGCGGCGGTGAGCAGCGGCTCGAACGCGGCCTCCCGGGCGGGAATGCGCGGCTCCAGGGCGGTGCGGCCCTCGGCCTCGGCGAACGGCACCCCGGCCGCGCGCAGCTTCTGCAGGGCGCCGCTGGCCGCACCGGACATCTTGGCCTGCTGCCACACCCGGGCGGCCAGGGTCAGCGCGGCCGCCTCCTCGGCGTCGAGGGCGATCTCGGGCAGCCGGTTGCGGTCGGCGCGGGCCAGGTAGCCGAGCTCGCCGTCCAGGGTGCTCTCGTCGACGTCGATCACCAGACCGAGCTCGCGCAGGTCGTCCTTGTCCCGCTCGAACATCCGGTTGAAGGCGTCCTCGCTGCCGTTCTGCCAGGCCTCGCGGTACGCCTCGATGGACTCCCGCAGCTCCTTCTTGGAGAGCGGACGTCGGGTGTTCATCAGGCACAGGGCGAGATTCATCAGCCGCTCTGCCTTCGCGATCGCCATCGCTGACCCTTCCGGTGTGCCGCGCCGAGCGCGGGGTGCGCCAACCGGGCGATCACCACCCGGCGGGACCGACCGTACCGGTAGCGGTACGCACCGCAAAAGCGGCGTCCCCGAACACCCCCGGACATGCCCGTGGGCCGGGCCCCCGGAGGGGTCCGGCCCACGGGCACGGCAGGCTCAGACGGCCAGCAGGTCGACCACGAAGATCAGGGTCGAGCCGGCCGGGATGAGCGGCGTCGGCGACTGGTTGCCGTACGCCAGGCGCGCCGGGATGGTCAGCTCGCGGCGGCCGCCGACCTTCATGCCGACGACGCCCTGGTCCCAGCCCTTGATGACGCGGCCGCCGCCCAGCGGGAAGCGGAACTCGTTGGGGCTCCGGTTCCAGCTCGCGTCGAACTCCTCGCCGGTCTCGAAGGTCACACCGACGTAGCGGACGCTGACGTTCTGACCCCGCTTGGCCTCCTCGCCGTCACCGACGACGATGTCGCGGATCTGCAGCTCCGTCGGGGCGTCGCCGATCGGGAAGTCGATCTCGGGCTTCTCGTTGAGGTTGACGCTCACAGTCCCTCTTCTCACATTCGCTCTGCTGTCACGACCAAGCGGCGGGCGCCCGCACCCGGTCCGTTCTTCCCGGACCACGGTACGGGCGCCCGCCGCCCGTCCGGGCCCGGCCACGCGGCCGGACCCGGAGGTCACACGTACACCATTGTCACCCGAAAGTGGATCAGCCCTGACCCGCGTCGAGGATGTCCACCACGAAGACCAGCGTCGCGCCGGGCGGGATGTCGCCCTGGCCCTTGTCGCCGTAGCCCAGCGAGGCGGGGATCACCAGCTCGACCCGGCTGCCGACGGTCTGGCCCTCCAGGCCCTGGTCCCAGCCCTGGATGACCTGGCCGCCGCCGACCGGGAAGGTGAACGCCTGGCCCTTGCTGAGCGAGGAGTCGAACACCTTGCCGCTGGAGAACAGCGCGCCGGTGTACTGGACGACGACCTTCTCGCCCTTCTCCACCTTCGGCCCGGTGCCCTTGATCAGGACGTGCGACTTCAGCTCGGTCGGGTCCTTCGCGCCGGCCACCGGGGTGATCTCGGCCGGCTTCTTGCCGTTGTCCTTGACCTGCGGGAAGTCCGCCGGCGGCGGGGTGACGGTTCCGCTCACCACGGCGTCGGGCGCGTTGGCGTTGCGGATGTCGATCACGAAGATCAGGTCGTCCTTGGCGCCGATCGACATGTCGGCCTTGCCCTGGGCGCCGAACGCGGCGGCCGGCGGGGCCACCACCAGCAGCCGGCTGCCGGCCTTCTTGCCGACCACGGCCTGGTCCAGGGCCGGGATCAGCGCGTCGGTGCCGGCCTGGAAGATCTGCGGCTTCCCGTCGGCGTCGTACGAGCTCGGGATGTCCTTGCCGGTGGTCCAGTCCTTGGCGGTGTAGTCCACCGAGGCCCAGGAGTTCTTCTCCACCTTGGCGCCGGTGCCCTCGGTGAGCACCTTGACGACGAAGGAGCCGTCGGAGGCCTCGCCCGGCACCTGGATCTCGGCCTTCTTGCCGAAGTCCCCGGCGACCGTCGGCAGCACCTTGGCGCTGTCCTTGATCGGCGGCACCGGTTCGGCGGTCGGCGTGGGCGGCGCGCTCTTGGTCGCGTCCGGCTTGGCCGCGGCGCTGTCCTTGGAGCCGTCCTTGTTCACCACGTAGAGCGTGATGCCGCTGCCGACCAGCAGCACGGCCAGCACCGTACCGAGGATCACGCCCAGCTTGCCGACACCGGGCGGGTTCTCGTCGTACCCGGCCTCCGAGCTGTCGCTCTTGCGCACGTTGGAGGCGAAGATCTGCGGGGCGTCGTCGTCCGTCCTGGTCCCGCCCGCGGGGCGCGGCGCGTCGCCGGGCTGTGCCCAGCCGGCCTGCTGCGCCAGGATCGCCGGGGGGACGACGATCGACTCGCGGTCCCCGCCGACCGGGCCGCCGGGACGGGAGGCGGCCGGGTCACCCGCAGAGCTGTCGTTCGCCGCGGTACCGGCCCCGCCCGGGCTCGGCGTCTTCTCAGTCATGACTCCCCATCCATCTCGCCACGAGGTCTTCCAGGTCTGCGTCCGGCGTGGGCACGCCGGCCTGCTGCCGCACCGCCCCGCCCGGACCTCGGCACCGGGCGGCGCCTGCCACAGTGCGTGGGCAGTATGACAGCTCAGGATGAGGGCGGACGCTTCGCTGTACGAGCGTCCGCCCAAGCGTACGGAATCCCCGGGGTGAGTTCCTAGACCGCTTCGAGAATGTCGATCACGAAGACCAGCGTCGAGTTCGCCGGCACCGAGCCCTGCGCCTTGTCCTGGTAGCCGAGCGCCGGCGGGACCACCAGCAGGACCCGGCTGCCGACGTTCTGCCCGACCAGGCCCTTGTCCCAGCCCTCGATCACGCTGCCGGTGCCGATCTGCACCGCCTGCGCGCCGCCGTGCGTCCAGGAGGAGTCGAACTGCTGGCCGTTGGCCCACAGCACCCCGGTGTACTGCACCACCAGGGTCTGCCCGCTCTTGACCTGCTTGCCCTCGCCCTTGATCAGCACCGCCTGCTGGAGGTCGGTGGGCGCGGCCTGCCCTTCCGGGATCGTGATCGTCACCGGCGCCTTGCCGTTGTCCTTGACCTGCGGCAGCGTCGCGGGCGGCTCGGTCATCGTCCCGGTGAGCGTGGAGTCCGGCGGCAGGCTCTCCATGATGTCCAGCACGAACACCACGGTGTCGCCCTTGCTGACGCCCAGCTGGCTGGAGCCCTGCTCGCCGAAGGCCGCCTCCGGCGGGGCCACCACCAGCAGCCGGGAGCCCACCTTCTTGCCGATCACGCTCTGGTCCAGCGCCGGCACCAGCTGCCCGCTGCCGGCCTGGTAGAGCTGCGGCTTGCCGTTGGCGTCGTACGAGCTCGGCAGGTCCTTGCCGGTGGTCCAGTCCTTGGCGGTGTAGTTGACCGTCACCCAGTCGCCCTTGTTGACGGTCGCCCGCTCACCCTCGATGACCGTGTTCACCACGAACTGGCCGCTGGGCTGCTGGCCCTCGGGAATGGTGATGGTGGCCTTGCTGCCGTATCCGCCACCCGAAAGAGTGGGCATCGGCGACGCCTCGGCGACCGGCGCGGGGACCGTCGGGGCGGCGCTCGCCGTGGACGGCGTCGCCGGGCCGGCCGCCTTGGGGGAACTGCTGCAGGCGACCGCGAGCAGCAACGGCAGGGTGAGAAGCAAACCGGCGGTGCGGCGCACGGTGGTCCTAACTGTCGGTCGAAGTCGGCTCTCCTGACTCGACGGACAGCGTATGCCCGGCACGCGTCCGGCCCCGGTAGACACCACCGGGGCCGGTCACCGCCTTGATCACAACGCCTCGATCACACCGCCTCCGCTACATCCCCGCGATCAGCTTCTCCACCCGCTCGTCCACCGAGCGGAACGGGTCCTTGCACAGCACCGTGCGCTGCGCCTGGTCGTTCAGCTTCAGGTGCACCCAGTCCACCGTGAAGTCCCGGCGCTGCTCCTGCGCCCGGCGGATGAAGTCCCCGCGCAGCCGGGCCCGGGTGGTCTGCGGCGGGATCGACTTGGCCTCGAAGGTCTTGAGGTCGGTGGTCACCCGCTGCGCCTGGCCCTTGCCCTGGAGCAGGTAGAACAGGCCGCGGCGGCGGTGGATGTCGTGGTACGCGAGGTCGATCTGGGCCACCCGCGGGTTGGACATGCTCATCCCGTGCTTCTCGCGGTAGCGCTCGATGAGCTTGTACTTCATGATCCAGTCGATCTCCTGGGCCACCCCGTCCAGCCGCTCGGTGCGGACGGCCTCCAGGGTGCGGCCCCACAGGTCCAGCACCCGGCCGACGGTGCCGGTGTTGATGCCCTTGCGGTCCGCGAACTCCAGGGCCTTCGTGTAGTACTCCTCCTGGATGTCCAGCGCGCTGGCCTCCCGGCCGTTGGCGAGCCGCACCTGGTGGGTGCCGGTGAGGTCGTGGCTGACCTCGCGGATCGCCCGGATCGGGTTCTCCAGGGTGAGGTCGCGCATCACCACGCCGGCCTCGATCAGCCGCAGCACCAGGTCGGTGGAGCCGACCTTGAGCAGCGTCGTGGTCTCGGACATGTTGGAGTCGCCGACGATCACGTGCAGCCGGCGGTAGCGCTCGGCGTCCGCGTGCGGCTCGTCCCGGGTGTTGATGATCGGGCGCGAACGGGTGGTGGCGGAGCTGACGCCCTCCCAGATGTGCTCGGCCCGCTGGCTGACGCAGTACACCGCGCCGCGCGGGGTCTGGAGCACCTTGCCCGCGCCGCAGATCAGCTGCCGGGTGACCAGAAACGGGATCAGCACGTCGGCGAGCCGGGAGAACTCGCCGTGCCGGGCCACGCAGTAGTTCTCGTGGCAGCCGTAGGAGTTCCCGGCCGAGTCGGTGTTGTTCTTGAAGAGGTAGACGTCCCCCGCGATGCCCTCCTCGTGCAGCCGCCGCTCGGCGTCCACCAGGAGGCCTTCGAGGATCCGCTCGCCGGCCTTGTCGTGCGTCACCAGCTCGACGACGT
Organism: Kitasatospora sp. NPDC054795; assembly: GCF_053611565.1. NCBI lineage: Bacteria > Bacillati > Actinomycetota > Actinomycetes > Kitasatosporales > Streptomycetaceae > Kitasatospora > Kitasatospora sp. NPDC054795. The sequence continues at coordinate 11,437 of NZ_JBSHAP010000094.1, read as the reverse complement.
CGTCGCACTCGGGGGTGGCGTACTCGGGGTGGGAGCCGACGTCGAGGTAGAGGCGGGCGCCGTTGCGCAGGAAGACGTTGCTGCTTCGGCCCCAGGAGACGACCCGGCGGAACAGGTACCGCGCGACCTCGTCCGGCGACAGCCGCCGCTGCCCGCGGAACGTGCAGGTCACGCCGTACTCGTTCTCCAGCCCGAAAATCCGGCGGTCCATGAGCACTCCATTCTCTGTCGGAGCTGTCCGAAACCGCCTCCACGACGGCTGGGCCGCCGCAGGGGCACCGGAGTCCCGCACGACGGCGGCGGGGCCGCCGTACGGAACTCCACAGGTACTGCTACACCGGCGTGCCGTCCGCCGGGTTGTCGTCGTCGTCCGCCTCGGCGGACTGGTCCCCGTCGAGCAGCCGGCCCAGCTGGTTGCCCAGGATCCGCTTGAACTTGCGCTGCTGGAACCGCTGGCGGTCGAGGACCGCGACCTCCAGCTGTTCCGTCGTGAGGCTGCGCGGGCTGCCGCCGTTGGGGTCGCGGGCGAGCGAGTCCACCGCGACCTTCACCGCCTCGGTGAGGCTCAGGCCGGCCCGGTGGCGCTGGCCCAGGTAGTTGCCGATCGAGTCGGCGTTGCCGCCGACCACCACGTAGTTCTTCTCGTCCACGACCGAGCCGTCCGGCGTGAGCCGGTAGATCTGGTCGTTGTCGGAGCTGCGGCCGACCTCGGCCACGATCAGCTCGACCTCGTACGGCTTCTCGCCGACCGAGGAGAAGATGGTGCCCAGGGTCTGGGCGTACACGTTGGCCAGGCCCCGGGCCGTGACGTCGGCCCGGTCGTAGGAGTAGCCGCGCAGATCGGCGTAGCGGACGCCGCCGATGCGCAGGTTCTCGAACTCGTTGTAGCGGCCGACCGCCGCGAAGGCGATCTTGTCGTAGATCTCGGAGACCTTGTGGAGCGCCCTGGAGGTGTTCTCCGCGACGAAGACGATGCCGTCGGCGTAGGTGAGCACGACCACGCTGCGGCCGCGCGCGATGCCCTTGCGGGCGTACTCCGCGCGGTCCGCCATGGCCTGCTGGGGTGAGACGTAGAACGGTGTCGACACCGGCGGTCGTCCCTTTCCTGTGAGGTGGTGGCTAGATCAGCGGGGCCTGCGGGCCGTTGGGCCGGGCCAGGCGCTCGTCGGTGATGGCGACGGCGACCTCCGTGACCTCCGCCTCGGTGAGTCGGCGGAAGCCGTCCTCGGTGATCAGCGAGACGATCGGGAAGATCTTGCGGGCGAGGTCCGGGCCGCCGGTGGCGGAGTCGTCGTCGGCCGCGTCGTACAGCGCCTGGACGACCATGGTGACGGCCTGGTCGGCCGTCAGCCCCTCGCTGTAGAGCTTCTTCATCGAGCCGCGCGCGAAGACCGAGCCGGAGCCGGTGGCGGTGAAGCCGCGCTCCTCGGACCGCCCGCCGGTGACGTCGTAGTTGAAGATCCGGCCGCGGCCGAGGTCCAGGTCGTACCCGGCGAACAGCGGCACCACCGCGAGGCCCTGCATCGCCATGCCCAGGTTGCCCCGGATCATGGTGGTGAGCCGGTTGGCCTTGCCCTCCAGGGAGAGCGTGGTGCCCTCGATCTTCTCGTAGTGCTCCAGCTCCAGTTGGAACAGCCGGACCATCTCGATCGCGAGGCCCGCGGTGCCGGCCACGCCGACCGCGCTGAACTCGTCGGCCGGGAACACCTTCTCCATGTCGCGCTGGGCGATCACGTTGCCCATCGTGGCCCGGCGGTCACCCGCGATCACCACGCCGCCGTCGAAGGTCGCGGCCACGATCGTGGTCCCGTGCGGGGCCTCGACCACGGCGCCCTCGGGGAGCCCGCGGCGACCGGGGACCAGCTCCGGCTTGTGCTCGGCGAGGAAGTCGATGAACGAGGACGACCCCGGGGTCAGGAAGGCAGCCGGTAGACGCCCGGTGCCACGAGTGTTGGCTTCCACACGATTCCTTCCAGGTAGCTTGAAGCGCGCGCTGCCCGCACCCTACCCGCCCGACGATCACTGTCCACGGGTGGAGGGGCCGGTGCCGGACGGCCGGGCGGTGCTCGCCGCCCGGCCGCCCCGGACGGTCGCGACCGTGAATTCGGAATGCCCGGGTGCGGGCTATTGCCCGCCCTTCTGGACGAATCCGCGCACGAAATCCTCGGCATTCGACTCGAGGACCTCGTCGATTTCGTCCAGCACCGCGTCGACGTCGTCGCTCAGCTTTTCCTGGCGCTCCTTGAGGTCGTCGGAATTCTGGCTTTCCGCGGCCTGCTCCTCGACCTCCTCGGAGGAACGGTTTGCCCGCTGCTGGCCGCCGCCGGTGTCCTTGCTCGCCATTTCCCTCACCCCGCTCGATTCGTCTGGCACGGTTCGGTCGTTGCTTGCTGCACCGACCCTATACACAAGGTGCGACTGCCGCTCCCGGTTTGCCGGTGGCGCTTCCTGTCCAACACCCGCTGCCACCCCGGATGATTCCCATTCGGCGGACGTTCACCCATGGTGATCGAAAAGTTACCCGCCGGCCAGCACCCGGAGCAGGTCCTCGGCCGTGCGGCAGCGGTCCAGCAGCTCCTTGACGTGGTTGCGGGTGCCGCGCAGCGGTTCCAGGGTGGGGACGCGCTGCAACGAGTCCCGGCCCGGCAGGTCGAAGATCACCGAGTCCCAGGAGGCCGCCGCGACGTGGTCCGCGTACTGCTCCAGACAGCGACCGCGGAAGTACGCCCTGGTGTCCTCCGGCGGCTTGGAGACGGCCCGCTCGACCTCGTCCTCGGTGACCAGCCGCTCGAACCGCCCGCGGGCCACCAGACGGTTGTAGAGGCCCTTCTCGGGCCGTACGTCGCTGTACTGGAGGTCGACCAGGTGCAGCCGCGGGTTGTCCCACTCCAGGGCGTCCCGGCTGCGGTAGCCCTCCAGGATCTCCCGCTTGGCGATCCAGTCCAGCTGCCGGGACAGCGACATCGGGTCGCGCTCCAGCCGGCCCAGGACGTCCTCCCAGCGCGCCAGCACGTCCACCGTCTGCTCGTCCGCGTCGGTGCCGAAGCGGTCCTCCACGTACTTGCGGGCCAGCTCGAAGTACTCCAGCTGGAGCTGGACGGCGGTGAGCCGGCGCCCGTTGCGCAGGGTGATCAGGTGCTTGAGCGTCGGGTCGTGGGAGACCCGGTGCAGGGTGCGCACCGGCTGGTCCACCGCGAGGTCGGCGGCGATGAAGGAGTCCTCGATCATCGACAGGACCAGCGAGGTGGTGCCCAGCTTGAGGTAGGTGGAGATCTCGGAGAGGTTGGCGTCCCCGATGATCACGTGCAGTCGGCGGTACTTCTCGGCGTCGGCGTGCGGCTCGTCCCGGGTGTTGATGATCGGGCGCTTGAGCGTCGTCTCCAGGCCCACCTCGACCTCGAAGTAATCCGCCCGCTGGCTGATCTGGAAGCCGTGCGCGGAGCCGTCCTGGCCGATGCCGACGCGGCCGGCGCCGGTGACCACCTGGCGGGAGACGAAGAACGGGGTGAGGTGGCGGACGATGTCGGCGAACGGTGTCGCCCGCTTCATCAGGTAGTTCTCGTGGGTGCCGTAGGAGGCGCCCTTGTTGTCGGTGTTGTTCTTGTAGAGGCGGATGGTCTGCCCGTTGGGCAGTTCCAGCGCGCGTTGTGCCGCGGCCGCCATGATCCGCTCGCCGGCCTTGTCCCAGAGCACGGCGTCACGCGGGTTGGTCACCTCGGGCGAGCTGTACTCGGGGTGCGCGTGGTCCACGTAGAACCGGGCCCCGTTGGTGAGGATGACGTTGGCGAGGCCGATGTCCTCGTCTGTCAGCTGGCTGGCGTCCGCGACCTCGCGGGCCAGGTCGAACCCCCGTGCGTCGCGCAGCGGATTCTCCTCCTCGAAGTCCCAGCGGGCCCGCCGTGCCCGGTGCATCGCCGCCGCGTACGCGTTGACGATCTGGGACGAGGTGAGCATGGCGTTGGCGTTGGGGTGCCCGGGCACGGAGATCCCGTACTCGGTCTCGATGCCCATCACGCGCCGTACGGTCATGCGGCCCTCCTTGCCCGGTGCACCGCCCCCGACGGGCGGAGCACTCTGACGTACCGCCGAACAACACCGACGCCGGGCCTCTGCCCGCGGACGGTGGGTCGAGCCTAGAACCCGGCGCCGAGCGGCGGGCCCGGAGACGCGCCGTCCGGCTGCGGGGCCGCGAGGCGCCACAGCCGGACGGTGTGCGTACAGCTCCGGGGACCGCTGCCGGCCCGGACAACCGCGTGCTTACAGGTACTGCCCCGTGTTGGCGACAGTGTCGATCGAGCGGCCGGACTCGGCGCCCTGCTTGCCGGTGACCAGCGTGCGGATGAAGACGATCCGCTCGCCCTTCTTGCCGGAGATGCGGGCCCAGTCGTCCGGGTTGGTGGTGTTCGGGAGGTCCTCGTTCTCCTTGAACTCGTCCACGCAGGCGGCGAGCAGGTGGGAGACGCGCAGACCGCGCTGACCGTGGTCGAGGAAGTCCTTGATGGCCATCTTCTTCGCGCGGTCGACGATGTTCTGGATCATCGCGCCGGAGTTGAAGTCCTTGAAGTACAGGACCTCTTTGTCACCGTTGGCGTAGGTGACCTCCAGGAAGCGGTTCTCCTCGGTCTCGGAGTACATCCGCTCCACCACCGACTGGATCATCGCGGCCACCGTGGCCCCCACGGAGCTGTCGTGCTCCTTGAGGTCGTCCGGGTGGAACGGCAGCGAGTCCTTGAGGTACTTGGAGAAGATGTCCTTCGCGGCCTCGGCGTCCGGGCGCTCGATCTTGATCTTGACGTCCAGGCGGCCGGGCCGCAGGATCGCCGGGTCGATCATGTCCTCGCGGTTGGAGGCGCCGATGACGATGACGTTCTCCAGGCCCTCCACGCCGTCGATCTCGGCGAGCAGCTGCGGGACGATGGTGTTCTCCACGTCCGAGCTGACGCCGGAGCCGCGGGTGCGGAACAGCGACTCCATCTCGTCGAAGAAGACGATGACGGGCGTGCCCTCGCCCGCCTTCTCCCGGGCCCGCTGGAAGACCAGGCGGATCTGCCGCTCGGTCTCGCCCACGTACTTGTTGAGCAGCTCGGGGCCCTTGATGTTGAGGAAGTAGCTCTTCCCCTGGGGGCGGCCGGTGACCTCGGCGACCTTCTTGGCCAGCGAGTTGGCGACCGCCTTGGCGATCAGCGTCTTGCCGCAGCCGGGCGGGCCGTAGAGCAGCACGCCCTTGGGCGGGCGCAGCTCGTACTCCTTGAAGAGGTCGGCGTGCAGGTAGGGCAGCTCGACCGCGTCGCGGATCTGCTCGATCTGGTTGCTCAGACCGCCGATCTGGCGGTAGTCGATGTCCGGGACCTCCTCGAGGACCAGTTCCTCGACCTCGGACTTCGGGACGACCTCGAAGACGTAGCCGGAGCGGGGCTCCAGCAGCAGGGCGTCCCCGGACCGGATGGTCAGCCCACGCAGCGGTTCGGCGAGGCGCACCACCCGCTCCTCGTCGGTGTGCCCCAGCACCAGGGCGCGCTCGCCGTCCTCCAGGAGCTCCTTGAGGGTGACGATCTCGCCGATGCTCTCGAAGGCCATCGCGTCCACGATGTTGAGGGCCTCGTTGAGCATCACTTCCTGGCCGCGCCGCACCTCGTCGAGGGCGACGCTCGGGCTGACGTTCACGCGGAGCTTGCGCCCGCCGGTGAAGATGTCCGCGGTGCCGTCCTCGTTCGCGTCGAGGAAGGTGCCGAAGCCGGCCGGGGGCTGTGCCAGCCGGTCCACTTCCTCCTTGAGGGCCACGATCTGGTCGCGGGCCTCTCGCAGGGTGGAGGCGAGCCGTTCGTTCTGGGCGGTCACGCCCGCCAGGTTGGTCTGGAGCTCGACGATCCGCTCTTCGAGGATCCTCGAATTGCGCGGCGAGTCGGCGAGCTTGCGGCGCAACACGGCGATTTCCTGCTCAAGGTACGAGACCTGAGCGGCCTCGTCGGAACCACGAGCGGGCCTGCCGGTGCTGCGGTTGTAGTCGTCATCGTGGGCTGCCACGGTCCTCACCTCCTCCGGGGAGCTGGACGCTTCCAGACCCTACCTGGGACCAGGGGTCCGTAAACCCCTAGATCAAGAAAGATGGAACGGGCGTGTCCGATCTTCGCCCCAGCGTGCTTCCCCTCTGCTAAGGGGGATACCCACCGCGCACCACCCAAAGCGGGCCAGATGTATCGTCGAGCGAAGTGATATCCGATCGCGACCACAAGTCGAGGTCCGATCGTTGTACGAATGGCGGGATTGCTCCAGGAATAGGGGCGACCCGGGACAGAAACGGCAGGGGACCATGTCGGTGACCGAGCAGACGGCAGCAGCGGCCGAAGAGCTGGAGGTGTGGATCGACCAGGATCTGTGCACCGGCGACGGCATCTGCGTGCAGTACGCGCCCGAGGTCTTCGAGCTCGACATCGACGGGCTGGCCTATGTGAAGGGGCCGGACGACGAGCTGCGCCAGCAGCCCGGGGAGACCGCCCCGGTGTCGCTGACGATCCTTCAGGACGTGGTGGACTCGGCGAAGGAGTGCCCCGGCGACTGCATCCACGTGCGCCGGGTCGCCGACCGGGTCGAGGTGTACGGGCCGGACGCGGAGTAGCCGGCCCGCGGAGTGGCCGGCCCGCGGATCAGCGGGTCCGCGCGGTGGTCGGTCCGTCACACGGCGGAGACCGGGGCGGCGGTCTGGGAGCGTTCCCAGCCGCCGCCCCTGTGCGTCCAGGTGAGGTCGACCGAGATGTCGGGCCGGAACCGCGGCACGTCCTCGCTCGAATACCCCTGCGCGTGGCCGGTGATGGCGCCGTCCGAACGCACCGCGATCCGGCTCACGGTGAGGTTCTCGCGCTCGGGCAGCAGCGTGGCCACCACCTCCGGGCGCCCGCCCGGGCCGAAGCCGAGCAGCAGGACGGCGTCCGGCGGGGTGCCGGTCTCGGTGGCGCAGTGCGCGGTGACCACCGTGGCGGGGCGCCCGTCGCCGAGCCGCGCGGACACGCTGAGCGCCGTCTTGACCGGGAACGGGCCGCAGTCCAACGGGAGTTGGACCTGGGCCGGGTCGGGGCCGGCGCTCACCGCGAGGGACGTGGGCACGGGGTGCGCGGGCACCGGGGTGCCGGTCGCCGGGGAGGCGGCCAGCGCGGCCCCCACCACCGCGCCGCAGCCGGCCAGGGCGACGGCCCAGTGCCAGGGGGCGGTGCGCGCGTGCCCGGGCCCGGAGCGGCTCCGCGGCGTCCGCTGTCCAGCCGTCGCCGTCGTCGTCGTCCCGACCGCGGTCTCCACCAGGCGTCCCCTCCAGAGCTCCAGGAGCTGGTCTGCGTGCGCGAGCATCGTCCCACACCGTGATCGACGGGATGCGAAAGGGGTGGTACGAGCGGTGTGCTCGTACCACCCCTTTCGCGGTGGGTTTCGGGGCTCAGCCCAGGTCGGGCTGCTCCGTCTCCGTGTCGCGGGCGGCCTTGCGGGCGGCGGCGCGCTCCTGGAGGGTGGGCTCGGGCGCCCCGTTGTCGTAGTCCTCGCCGTACGCGCCCTTGGCCGGACGGCGGCGGCGCAGCGGCGGCTCCACACCGTCCGCCAGGCGGCGGGCGGTGAGCAGGAAGCCGGTGTGGCCGATCATCCGGTGGTCCGGGCGGACCGCCAGACCCTCCAGGTGCCAGGTGCGGACCATGGTCTCCCAGGCCTGCGGCTCGGTGAAGGTGCCGTGGTCGCGCAGCGCCTCGACGGTCCTGGACATCTGCGTGGTGGTGGCCACGTAGCAGCAGATGAGGCCGCCGGGGACGAGCGCCTCGGAGGCGACGTCCAGGCACTCCCAGGGGGCCAGCATGTCGAGGATGACGCGGTCGACGTCGGTCTCGACCAGGTTGTCCTGGAGGTCGCCGACGGTGAGCTTCCACGCCGGGTGCGGGCCGCCGAAGTAGCGCTCGACGTTCCCCTGGGCGATGTCGGCGAAGTCCTGCCGGCGCTCGTAGGAGGCCAGCATGCCGTGCTCGCCGACGGCGCGCAGCAGGTACATGCTGAGCGCGCCGGATCCGACGCCGGCCTCGATCACGCGGGCACCCGCGAAGATGTCGGCCATGGCCAGGATCTGGCCGGCGTCCTTGGGGTAGATCACGGCGGCGCCGCGCGGCATGGACAGGACGTAGTCGGGGAGCAGGGGACGCAGCGCGAGGTACGGGACGTTCCCCGTGGTGCGCACGACCGTGCCCTCGGGAGCGCCGATCAGCTCGTCATGCGGGAACGCACCCTTGTGGGTGTGGAACTGGTTCCCGGCCTGGAGCGTGAACGTGTAGTGGCGACCCTTGGGATCGGTCAGCTGGACCTGGTCCCCGACCTGGAAGGGCCCGCGTCTGCGGGCGGCACCGGTCGGTTCGGACATGCCGACAATCCTAAGGGAAGCGGAGCCTCCCGCCCTACCACCATGATCAGCGGCCGTCGGTCAGCGGCCGGAGACGGCGGCGGTCAGCCGCTGCTCGATGTCGCTGAGCGAGGCGACGCCGTACACCCGGCCGTCCGCCTCGACCACCAGGTACTCCCCCGCCGGGGTGGCCTGGACGGCCCGCAGCAGGTCCTCGCCGCCGAGGTCGGCGCTCAGCCGCATCCCGGGTTCGAGGTCGCGGGCGAGCGGTCCGACGGCGACCCAGGGGCGGCGGTGCTCGGGCACCGACCGGACGGCGGCCTCGCGCACGAGGGCGATCGGCTCGCCCCGGCCGTCCACCACGATCACCGCGCCGGCCCGGGCCTCGCGGGCGCGGCGCAGCGCCTCGCCCAGCGGGGTGTCGGCGGTGACCTCGACGGCCCGCCGGGCCAGCTCGCGCAGCCGCAGGCCGGGCAGCACTTCCTTGAGCCGGGCGTTGCGCAGGCTGCCGGTGGCACCGTTCCAGATGATCGCGGCGAGCACCGCGGCCAGCAGGGCGTCCACCAGGGTGTCGGTGGTGGTGCGCTCGACCCCGCGGGCGGCGCTCAGCAGCGGCAGTCCGATCAGCACCGCGACGGCCAGCCCGCGGCCGACCCAGGCGGCGGCCACCGTGCCGGTCATCGGCTTGCCGCTGATCGCCCACACGACCGCGCGCAGCATCCGGCCACCGTCCAGCGGCAGGCCGGGCAGCAGGTTGAAGGCGGCGACCACCAGGTTGGAGATCATCAGGCCGGTGAGCAGCACCCCGGGCACGGTGGAGAGCTCCACCGCCCGCACCCCGAGGTAGAACAGGCCGCCGAGCAGCAGCGAGAGCAGCGGGCCGACGAAGGCCAGCCAGAACTCCCGCCAGGGGCTCTCCGCCTCGTTCTCGATCTCGGAGACCCCGCCGAAGAACTGCAGCTGGATCCGCCGCACCCCGAGCTTGTAGCGCAGCGCGACCAGGGTGTGGGCGAGCTCGTGCACCAGGACGGAAGCGTAGAAGGCGACCGCGAAGAAGAACGCGACCAGGTAGCGGGCGCCGCCGAGGTCGGGCAGGACGTCGCCCAGCTGTCCGCCGAACACCCAGGTGATCAGTGCGGCGATGGCGAACCAGGACGGGGTGACGTAGACGGGCACGCCGAAGGGCCGGCCCATCAGGATGCCGCCGCGGCGCTCGGGCGGCGCCCCGGCCGGGCGCCCGTCGCCCGCCCGCGGTGGCCGGTCGGAGGGCCGCTGCCCCCTGCTGTCGCTCACCGTGATCCCTTCGGTCGTCTCCCCCGTCGTGCCCGGTACGCCCACGCTACGTGATCGCCGCCCTCCAGCGCCGCGCGGCCCTCCCGCCGGCGTCATACCCACTCCCGCGCGTCTGTGGCAGCACCGTGGCAGCGGGATGACAGGAAAGGGCAATAGGGTCGTAGCCATGCAGCACACCGAGACCAGCAGTGCCGCCGTGCGTCCGGCGGCACCCCCGACCGGGCTCTCCCCGTCCCGAGCGGGGGACTTCCTCACCTGTCCCCTGCTGTACCGGCTGCGGGTGATCGACCGGCTGCCGGAGCCTCCGAGTTCGGCGGCGACCCGGGGCACGCTGGTGCACGCGGTGCTGGAGAGGCTGTTCGACAGCCCGGCGGCCGAGCGGACGCCGGAGCGGGCGCTGGGCCTGCTGCGCCCGCAGTGGGAGCGGCTGCTGGGCGAGCGCCCGGAGCTGGGGACGCTGTTCCCGGAGGACCCGGACGGCGCGGCGCTCACCCGCTGGCTGGCGGACGCCGAGAAGCTGGTCGGCCAGTGGTTCCGGCTGGAGGACCCGACCCGGCTGCACCCGGTGGAGCGGGAGCTCTACGTGGAGACGGCCCTGGGTTCGGGGCTGCTGCTGCGCGGCTACATCGACCGGGTGGACGTCGCCCCGACCGGTGAGGTCCGGCTGGTGGACTACAAGACCGGCCGGGCGCCCTCGCGGGACTTCGAGGGCAAGGCGATGTTCCAGATGAAGTTCTACGCCCTGGTGGTGTGGCGCTGGAAGGGCGTGATCCCCAAGCGCCTCCAGCTGGTCTACCTCGGCGGCGGCGGGGACGTGGTCAGCTACGACCCGGACGAGGCCGACCTGCTCGCGGTGGAGCGCAAGCTCCAGGCGCTGTGGGAACGGATCGGCCACGCGGTGGCCACCGGGGACTTCCCGGCCACCCGCAACCGCCTCTGCGACTGGTGCGACCACCAGGCCAGCTGCCCGGAGTTCGGCGGCACCCCGCCGCCGTACCCGCTGCCGCTGGCGCGTACGTCGGATGAAAGCGATCCCACGGGGGATCCGATGAGCAAGGAGTCCTAGGTGACGATCCGAGTGCTGCTGGTCGACGACCAGCCGCTGCTGCGCACCGGTTTCCGGATGATCCTGGAGGCCGAGTCCGATCTCGTGGTGGTCGGCGAGGCCGGCGACGGCCAGCAGGCGCTGGACCAGGTGCGGGCGCTGCAGCCCGACGTGGTGCTGATGGACATCCGGATGCCCAGGATGGACGGCGTCGAGGCGACCCGCCGGATCGCCGGCCCGGGGCGGGACGGCCCGGCCAAGGTGCTGGTGCTGACCACCTTCGACCTGGACGAGTACGTGGTGGAGGCGCTGCGCGCGGGCGCCAGCGGCTTCCTGCTGAAGGACGTCCCGGCCGAGGAGCTGGTGCAGGCGATCCGGGTGGTCGCGGACGGCGCGGCGATGCTGGCGCCGAGCATCACCCGCCGGCTGCTGGACATGTACGCCACCAAGCTGCCCTCGGGCGACGAGGCGCCGCCGCAGGCGCTGAGCGCGCTGACCGAGCGCGAGCTGGAGGTGCTGAAGCTGGTGGCGCGCGGGCTGTCGAACGCGGAGGTCGCGGCCGAGCTGTTCGTCAGCGAGACCACGGTGAAGACGCACGTGGGCCATGTGCTGACCAAGCTGCAGCTGCGCGACCGGGTCCAGGCGGCCGTGTACGCGTACGAGAGCGGGCTGGTGCGCCCGGGCGCCCTGTAGGGGCGGCGGCGGCCGCCCGCGGCCGCTGAAACGTCACGGCCGGC
>NZ_JBSHAP010000093.1:0-38134 GCF_053611565.1 Kitasatospora sp. NPDC054795 | reverse complement strand
GCCGGGGTGCCGGGCTCTCGCGCGCCCGGGGGCTCAGCCCGGCAGGAGGCCGGTCAGCCCGCCGACCAGCGGGAGGTCCTTGGCGCCGCCGCCGGCGCTCAGCGGGCCGGTCAGCGTCCCGGTGCCGACGGCGGGCAGGCCCTGGTCGGGCTGGAGGACCGCGCCGTTGTTGAGGAAGTCGGCCGAGGAGTTCGCCCACGGGTCCAGCCGCAGGCTCTTGATCGGCGCGATGCCGTAGCCGAGGCCGGTGGTCGTCCCGCCCAGCGCCTGGCCGAGGTCGGTCTTGGTCAGCGTGGCCGGGCCGGCCGGGGCCTCGCCCGGGGCGGTGGCGGCCTGCGCCGAACCGGCGCCGAGCAGCACCGCGGCACCCACGGCGGCGGCCAGTCCGGCGGCGTTCTTCTTCGAAACCATCGTGATCACCCTTCGGTGGATCGGGGATCCCGGACGGCTGTCCGGGGACGCCGAACTGCCCCCCGGCCGACTGGTCGGGGGGCAGGACGGCCGGAACACGTGCCGATCGGGGATCAGCAGTCGTCCGCGGGCTGCGGGTGGGCCTCGACGTTGGCGCAGGCGTTGCCGAAGGCCGGGTTCAGCAGGCCGACCACGTCGATGGAGTTGCCGCACAGGTTGATCGGCACGTGCACCGGGACCTGGATCTGGTTGCCGGAGATGACACCGGGGGACCCGACGGCCGCGCCCTCGGCGCCCGCGCTGGCGGCGGCGGAGCCCGCCGCGCCCAGCACCAGGCCGGCAGCGGCGGCGGAGAGGACGGCGGCCTTCTTCATGTTCTGCATGGGGGGTTGATCTCCTCGATCACACACGGGTGGAGCGTGCCGCGCCCCGGCGCTGCGGGGCGCGGCACGGGCTCGGTGAATCGGCTGTCGCCGGTGCGGCGACCGCGGGTTCAGCCGATGTTGGCGCACTGGTTGCCGAAGGCCGGGTTCAGCAGGCCGATGATGTCGATGCTGTTGCCGCACAGGTTGATCGGGATGTGGATCGGCACCTGGATCTGGTTGCCGGAGAGCACGCCGGGGGAACCGGCGGCGACGCCCTCGGCGCCCGAGCTGGCGACCGCACCGCCGGCGGCACCGAGCACCAGGCCGCTGGCGGCCAGGGACAGGACGGCGGCCTTCTTGAAGTTGCGCATGTCATTCCTCCGATTTCTGCCCGACGGAATGGGAATGTCGGGAGTCGGGCGAGCGCGAATACTCACCCGAAGGCTTCAGGGATTGCCGTGATTGTCACTCGGTCGGCGCATATCGGCGTGTTCCGCCCATGGCTCGGGCGTGGCCGTGACTGCCGGGTCGCGGTGCCTCCCGAAACGATTCCCGCACGGCCGGGAAAGGCTTCGGACAAAGGCGCGACCAGGTGGAATTCCGGTCGGGCGTTCCGGCACGGGTTGCCGGACGCCGGGTTCTGGGAGGCCCGCCGCGCGGGGGCCGGTGGAGACCGGGTTCCGTGAGGGAGAACGAGGAACCGCGCGGGGGGAAACGGTCCGACCCTCCGATCACCCGAATGCCCGGTCCGCGGCGCCGTTGCGCCGGATGGGTGACAGTGCCGGGACCGTCGCAACCGGTCCGGTGGGGTCTCGTTCTAGATGTCGCACTCCCCGTGCATATCTGTCGAACAGTCAGGAGGCTCGTATGAGCATCAAGAAGACCGCCGCCGTCGGCGCGGCCGTGGTGGGCATCGTGGCCACCGGCGCCGGTTCCGCGATGGCCAGCTCCGGCGCCCAGGGCGTCGCCGCCGGTTCCCCCGGTGTCGTCTCCGGCAACCAGATCCAGGTCCCGGTGCACGTTCCGGTCAACGTCTGCGGCAACACCATCGACATCATCGGCCTGCTGAACCCGGCGTTCGGCAACAAGTGCGCCAACGTGGGCTGAGCCCGCACCCGGTTCGGCCGGTGCGAGCCGCCGTTCCGCGCCTCCCTCCTGGGGCGCGGGGCGGCGGCTCTTCGTTGTGCCGTGAACGTGTCGATCCGTCGGCTCCCGGCGGTGTCACGAGTCTTGTTGCGTTACTTGTCAGTACCTAGAATGCGAGACCTGCTCACCTTTCCTGCTCCTCTCTTGCTCCGCACCGCTCGGCTCCCCGCCAGGGCGGTCCCCCACCCCGCAAGGAGTCGCGTGTGATCAGGTCACCCCTGCCGGCGGCACGGCGAACGCGTACGGGTGCGTCCCGGTGCGCCGCACTGCTCGCCACCGGAGCCCTCCTCGCCACCCTCGGCCTGGCCGGCGCCCCCGCCGCCCTGGCCGACCCCGCCCCGGCCGCGCCCGCGGCCACCCGTCCGGCCGCGATCGTCGCCCTCGGCGACAGCGCCATCTCCGGGGAGGGCGCCGGCACCGACACCAACGACGGCTACTTCCCGGAGACGGACAGCCCCACCAACTACTGCCACCGCCACCCCAAGTCGGAGATCTTCGTCACCGACATCCCCGGGGTCACCCCGATCGACCTGGCCTGCTCCGGCGCCCAGACCGGCGACCTGGTCAGCGACCCGGAACTGGCCAAGGTCACCGGCCCCGGCAGCGGCGACTTCGGCGAGCCCAAGCAGGACGTCAAACTGGCGGACACGGCGGCCAAGTACGACGTCAGGATGGTCGTCGTCACCATCGGCGCCAACGACGACTTCGACTTCAGCGGGATCATGATGCACTGCCTGGCGCAGTACTTCCCGATCCCCAAGGACCAGGGCTGCCGGGACACCATCGGCAGCGACGAGATCCGCCGGCGCGCCAAGGGCGTCCAGCCCAAGGTGGTCGCCGCGCTCCAGAACATCCGTCAGACCATGCGCAAGGCCGGCTACGCCGACTCCTCGTACCAGCTGGTCTACCAGTCGTACTTCAACCCGATTACCCCGGACATCCGGCGCAACGACTACCTCGGCAAGGTCGCCGACGGCTGCCCGGCCTTCCCCGAGGACCTCGCCTGGGGCCACAACTGGGTGGTGCCGACACTCAGTGACGCGCTGCGCGGCGCGGCCGAGCAGGTGCCCGGCGTCCGGTACCTGGACCAGCGGCGGGTCGCCTTCGGGCACGAGGTCTGCGCGGAGTGGACGTCCTCCCCGTACGAGTACTCCAACGGGGACGTCATCAACCTCTCCGAGTGGGTGCGCAACGGCTGCGACTCGCAGATCGGCATCCCCGGGCTGTGCATGAATATGATCCGCCAGTCGTACCACCTGCGGGTGGCCGGCTACCGCGGCGAGGGCGTCTGCCTCGGTCAGTTCTACGCCCGGACCGAGCTGGCGCAGGCGTACTGCACGCTCAACCAGCAGAACACCACCTCGATCCAGCCGCTCACGCCCGGACAGCCGTTCGGGGACGTCCCCGAGGACGGCGCCTGGTACCAGCTGACCAACGCCGCCAGCGGCAACGCGCTCGACCTCACCGGCGGCGGCAGCTACGGCGACTCCACCAACGGGCGGCCCGCGATCACCTATCCGGCCGCCGGCGGGCTCAACCAGTCCTTCGTCCTGGAGGCCAAGGCGGGCGGCAGCTACGAGCTCGACTTCAGCGGCAACCGGAACATGTGCCTGGACGCCAACGCCGGTTCCACCGCCCCCGGCACCCGGATCCAGCAGTGGGGCTGCAACGGCGGCGGCAACCAGCACTGGGTGTTCACACCGGCCGGCGACGGCCGCTACAAGATCGCCGACTCCCAGGACCGCAGCAAGGTCCTGGCCGCCGGCAGCACCCTCGACGCCAAGGGCAACCCGTACGTCGAACTCGCCACCGACACCGGCGCCGCCAACCAGCTCTGGCAGCTCACCAAGCTCGGCATCGTCTACGTCCACGGCTGATCCACCCCGCACGCGCCCAGGCCGTCGCCGCCCCCGACCGGGCGGCGACGGCGTGGTCTTCGGCCCGGGTGGCACGGCGCCGGACAGGGCTCCGGGGGCACCAGGGGGCCTCGGTTCGGGGGCGTGCCGTAGGCTCACGGGAAAATCGTTGCGCCGGAGCCGCGCGGACCACGAGCGGGGCGGGGAGTACCCAGACCAGATGAGCACGGCATCGAGCACTGAGTCGTCCAGCACCCAGTCCGGAGCGCCCGCGGCGCCCGCAGCGGAGCCGGCGGAGATCCCCGAGGAACGGACCGGCCGGGAGCCCGGCCGGTTCGGGGCGCTGGTGGACCGCTTCGCGCCCGCACTGGGCGCGTACGCGGTGGTCAAGGCCATCGGCGTGACCGTCTTCATGCTGCTGCTCTCGCACACCGGCGACTACCTGACCAAGCAGCCGGGCCGCGGGGGTGCTGCCAAGCCCTGGGACGTGCTGGGCACCTGGGACGGCGTCTGGTACCAGCGGATCGCCGAGAACGGGTACAACCCGCAGCTGATCCCGCTGCACGGCTTCCCGCTGGCGACCTACTACGAGAACTCGGCCGCCTTCTTCCCGCTCTACCCCTGGCTGATGCGGCTGGTCGGCGCGGTCACCGGGCTCGGCCCGTACGGCTCCGGGATCGTCGTCTCGGTGCTGGCCTCGCTGGTCGCGGCGGCGGGGATCTTCGCGATCGCCGAGCGGCTCGGCGGCTTCCGGGCGGGCGTGATCGCGGCGGTGCTCTGGGGCCTGTTCCCGGGCTCCGGCGTGGAGTGGGCGGTCTACTCGGACTCGCTGTTCGTCGCGCTGTCCGCCTGGGCCTGCTACTGCGTGATGACCCGCCGCTGGCTCGCGGCCGGTGTGCTGACGCTGGTGGCGGGCCTCAACCGGCCGACCGCCGCCGTGCTGATCGCCGCCGTCTCGATTGCCGCGCTGGTCGCGCTGGTCCGCCGCACCGACGGGGTGGCCCGTCCGCTGACCGCGATGCTGATCACGCCCTGGGGCCTGCTCGGCTACGTCGCCTGGGTCGGCTGGAAGATGGGCGACTGGGGCGGCTACTTCAAGCTCCAGCAGGGCGCCTGGAACCGCTACTTCGACGGCGGCTCCTCCACCCTGCGCACGATCAGGGACGTGATCACCGGCCACTGGACCTACTGGCAGGCCAATCCCGTCCCGGACCTCATCGCGATCGGCCTGCTGATCGCCCTGCCCGGGCTGGTGCTGCTGCTGTGGCGCACCCGGCCGCCGCTGGTGCTGTGGATCTACACCGGGCTCACCATCTTCACCGCGCTGAGCACCAATCAGATCTTCGGCAACATCTCGCGCTACCTGCTGCCCGCCTTCCCGCTCTGCATCGGCCTGGCGGTGGCGCTGCGCCGGGTGCGGCTCTCCTCGCTGGCCTGGCTGCTGGGGATGCCCGTCCTCGCGGCGGGCTGGTACGCGGGCTATGCGCTGTTCGAGTTGGGCATCCCGTAGACCCGGCGTTGGTTGGCTACGGGATCATCCGGGAGCAGACGGGCCGTTGCTAACCTCGGACGTATGACGACGACCCCGCCGCCCGTGCGCCAGATCCGCGACATCTCCGGGCTGATGGACCACGCGAGCCACGTGCTGGCCACCCGGATGGCGGCCGCCTTCACCGAACTCGGGATCACCCCGCGCGCCTACTGCGTGCTGTTCCACGCGCAGGAGTCCGAACGCACCCAGATCCAGCTGGCCGAGCTGGCGGACCTGGACAAGACGACCATGGTGGTCACCGTCGACGAGCTGGAGAAGGCGGGCCTGGCCGAGCGCCGCCCGTCCGCGACCGACCGGCGGGCCCGGATCGTCTCGGTCACCGACGCGGGCGAGCGGGCCGTGGCGCAGGGCACCGCGATCGCCGACCGGGTGCACCGCGAACTGCTGGAGGCGCTGCCGCAGCCGGAGCGCGAGGTGTTCGTCTCGGCCCTGACCCGGCTGGTGGACGGCCATCTCGCGGAGCCGGTCGAGGTCGAGCGCACCGTCCGCCGTGCCCGCCGTTCCCGGGGCTGACCGCCCGGCCCCAAGCTGCTCCCGAGATAGATAGTCCCGAACAAAACGATCTGATAGCGTCCTACCCGGTACTCGACGAACCGGGAGAACCGCCATGACCACGCACGCCCCGGCCGCGCCCACACCGGCCTCCGCAGCCCCCGCCACCGCGCGCTCCCGCACCCTCGCCCTCGCGGTGCTCTGCGCGGGAATGCTGATGATCGTCCTGGACGGCTCGATCGTCACCGTGGCGCTGCCCGCGATCCAGGGCGACCTGCACTTCTCGCCCGCCGGCCTCACCTGGACGGTCAACGCCTACCTGATCGCCTTCGGCGGCCTGCTCCTGCTGGCCGGCCGGCTCGGCGACCTGATCGGCCGCAGGCGGATGTTCGTCGCCGGGCTCACCCTCTTCACCGCCGCCTCGCTGCTCTGCGCCGTCGCCACCGGGCAGCAGGCGCTGATCGCCGCCCGCTTCCTCCAGGGCGTCGGCGGCGCGATGGCCTCCGCCGTCAGCCTCGGCATGATCGTCACGCTCTTCCCCGAGCCGGCCGAGCGCGGCCGGGCGATCGGCGCGTTCAGCTTCGTCGGCGCGGCCGGCGCCTCGATCGGCCAGGTCCTCGGCGGGGTGCTCACCCAGGCCCTCAACTGGCACTGGATCTTCCTGATCAACCTGCCGCTCGGCCTGGCCGCCGTCCTGCTCTCCCTGCGGCTGCTGGAGTCCGACCGCGGCCCCGGCCTGCGGGCCGGCGCCGACGTGCTCGGCGCCGTGCTGATCACCGCCGCCCTGATGCTCGGCATCTACACCATCGTCGGCACCGGCGAGCACGGCTGGACGTCAGCCCGCACCCTGGGCCTCGGCGCGCTCTCGCTCGCGCTGCTGGCCGGCTTCCTGCTCCGGCAGGCCCGGGCCGCCCAACCCCTGCTCCCGCTGCGGATGTTCCGCTCGCGCGACGTCTCCGGAGCCAACGCCGTGCAGGTGCTGACCATCTCCGGGATGTTCGGCTTCCAGATCATGGTCGCGCTCTACCTGCAGCAGGTCCTCGGCTACGGCGCCGCCGCCACCGGCCTGGCGATGCTGCCGGCGGCGGCCGCCATCGGCGCGGTGTCGCTGCTGCTCTCGGCCCGGCTGAGCGCCCGGTTCGGCGAGCGCTCCGTACTGCTCGCGGGGCTCGCCATGCTGCTCGCCGCGCTCGGACTGCTGGTCCGGCTGCCCGCCGACGCCGACTACGTCGTCCACCTGCTGCCGACCATGCTGCTGATCGCGGGCGGCGGCCTGGTGCTGTCCACGCTCGCGGTCCTCGGCATGTCGGGCGCCGGACCGCAGGACGCGGGCACCGCCTCCGGCCTGTTCAACACCACCCAGCAGGTCGGCGGCGCGCTCGGGTTCGCCGTCCTCGGCACCCTCGCGAGCGGCCGCACCGCCGCCCTGACCGCGGCCGGGCACCCCGCCGCGGACGCCCTGGCCGGCGGCTTCCGCCTCGCCTTCGCGGTCGCCGCTGGACTGCTCGCGGTGGCCCTGCTGCTCGCCGCCACCGTCCTGCGGCCGACCGGGCGTCAGAACTGACGGTCCGCCAACCCGCCCCGCCCCGGCCCGCGTTCGAGCAGCGCGCCGGGGCCGGGCGTCACGGCCAGACCAGGCAGTACAGCTGGTGCCCCGCCTCGTGCAGCCGGTTGGCGAAGTCCTGCCACTCGTGCAGCATGCTGTAGATCACGAACGCGTCCCGCGGCCCGCGCCGGTCCGGCACGGTGGACCAGATGAAGGCGGCGGCGCCGAGCTCCGTCTCGTCGGCCTTGCGCAACGGCTCGACGACGTTGTGGGGCAGCTGGACGACGGCGTAGTCGGGGTGCAGCACGACCAGCTCCAGCGGCGGCACCTGGTGCAGCGGCACGCCCTGGATGCCGGTGAGCACCATGGCGCTCATCGTCTCCGGCTTGATCTTGGTGGAGAGGTGGCCGGTGGGGGAGCCGCTGGTCTCCATCAGGTCGCCGAGCCGCCCCAGCGAGCCGAGCTCGCCGGCGTCCAGGCCGAGTCCGCCCGGGCCGAGGGCGGTGGGGACTCTGGCGGCGGTCGCGCGGTCCGGGGCCCCGAAGTACTTGTAGGTCACCCCCACGCGTCCCTCACCCCGCCTCTCACCGCCGCGACGACCACGACCCGTACCCGCTCCCGTACCCCCGCGTGCGGTTTCGGCGGGCCTGCGGGAGCCCCCCGCAGCCTCGTCGTAGCCGTCCTGCGCCTCGGACACTCGGACCATCCTCACCGGAATTCGCCGGAATCGACAGACCCCCGCACATCCGGCGCCCACCGGACGTGCTCCTTACCCGTCATGCGCCGCCGTACCCAATCGCGGTACGCGGCAGTCCTCTCCACACCCCTGCACACAAACCGGAACGCCCGTGCACTCTGTGTACACAGTCTGACTGGTCCCCGGTCCGGTGCAGTCAGCGGCCCCTGCTGTACGGACAACCGTACAGACAACGGTGCCCGGATCATCGTTCCAGATGATCGGGTCGGACATGCAGAGCGTGAGGACACGATTTGAGACCATGTCTTTTGTGAGCTACCCCTACGAAGCCCCCCAGTCCCAGTCGCTGTTCGACCGCGCCTCCGTGGTGACGCCCGGCGGCGTCAACTCCCCGGTGCGCGCCTTCCGCGCGGTCGGCGGCACGCCGCGCTTCATGGTGTCCGGCACCGGCCCCTACCTGACCGACGCCGACGGCCGCGAGTACGTCGACCTGGTGTGCTCGTGGGGTCCGATGATCCTCGGCCACGCGCACCCCGCGGTGATCGACGCCGTCCGGCAGGCCGTCTCCAAGGGCACCTCCTTCGGCACCCCCGGCCAGGGCGAGGTCGAGCTGGCCGAGGAGATCGTCGGCCGGGTCGCCCCGGTCGAGCAGGTCCGCCTGGTCTCCTCCGGCACCGAGGCCACCATGTCCGCGATCCGGCTGGCCCGCGGCTTCACCGGCCGGGCGAAGGTGGTCAAGTTCGCCGGCTGCTACCACGGTCACGTGGACGCGCTGCTGGCCGCCGCCGGTTCCGGCGTGGCCACCTTCGGCCTGCCGGACACCCCGGGCGTCACCGGCGCCCAGGCCGGCGACACCATCGTGCTGCCGTACAACGACCTGGCCGCCGTCGAGCAGGCCTTCGCCGCCCACCCGGGCGAGATCGCCTGCGTGATCACCGAGGCCTCGCCCGGCAACATGGGCGTCGTCCCGCCGCTGCCCGGCTTCAACGGCGGCCTGGCCCGGCTCTGCCGGGAGAACGGCGCGCTGTTCATCTCCGACGAGGTGATGACCGGCTTCCGCGTCTCCAAGGCCGGCTGGTACGGCCTGGAGGCGGCGAACGAGGGCTGGGCGCCGGACCTGCTGACCTTCGGCAAGGTCATGGGCGGCGGCTTCCCGGCCGCGGCCTTCGGCGGCCGTGCCGACGTGATGGCGCACCTGGCCCCGGCCGGCCCGGTCTACCAGGCGGGCACCCTGTCCGGGAACCCGATCGCCACCGCGGCCGGCCTGGCCCAGCTGCGCGGCTGCACCGACGAGGTGTACGCCACGGTGGACAAGGTCGCCGCCGAGGTCTCCGGCCTGGTCACCGACGCGCTCGCCAAGGAGGGCGTGGCCCACCGGCTGCAGACCGCCGGGAACATGTTCTCGGTGTTCTTCACCGAGGCCCCGGTCACCGACTACGACGAGGCCAGGACCCAGGAGGCGTACCGTTTCACCGCCTTCTTCCACGCGATGCTGGCCGCGGGCGTCTACCTGCCGCCGTCCGCCTTCGAGTCCTGGTTCGTCTCGGCGGCCCACGACGAGCGGGCGATCGAGCGGATCGCCGCCGCCCTGCCGGCCGCCGCGCGCGCCGCTGCCGCCGCCACGGCCTGACCCGTCGCGGCCCGAACCCGATTCCCAGGAGTAGTCGAGAAGTGAGCGCCAAAGAGATCACCGTCGTCCACGTGATGCGGCACGGCGAGGTGCACAACCCGGAGGGCGTCCTGTACGGGCGTCTGCCGGACTACCACCTGTCCGAGCTGGGCCGGAAGATGGCCGAGCGGGTCGCCGAGGACCTGGCCGACCGGGACATCACCCACGTGGTGGCCTCCCCGCTGGAGCGCGCCCAGGAAACCGCCGCGCCGATCGCCGAGGCGCACGGCCTGGACGTCGCGGCGGACGGGCGGCTGATCGAGGCGGAGAACGTCTTCGAGGGCAAGACCTTCGGGGTCGGCGACGGTTCGCTGCGGAACCCGGGCTACTGGAAGTACCTCACCAACCCGTTCAAGCCCTCGTGGGGCGAGCCGTATCTCGACCAGGCGGTGCGGATGATGGGCGCGCTCGGCGCGGCCCGGGACGCCGCCCGCGGGCACGAGGCGGTCTGCGTCAGCCACCAGCTGCCGATCTGGACCCTGCGCTCCTTCGTGGAGCGCCGCCGGCTCTGGCACGACCCGCGCAACCGGCAGTGCTCGCTGGCCTCGCTGACCAGCTTCACCTTCGAGGGCGACAGGATCGTCTCGGTCGGCTACCGCGAGCCGGCCCGCGACCTGCTGCCCGCGCACCTGGTGGGCAAGGGCCGCAAGGGCGACAAGCCGGTGGGCAAGAGCTTCGGCGCCTAGCCTCCGTAAGCGGCGTGTAAGTATGACTTCGGGTCACCTGGCAGATGCCGGGTGACCCGATTTCGTCGCAGGTCAGAGGGGGTGCGACGCGCAAGGCAGGACCCCGGCGAACCGCCCCGGAACTCCATGCGAAACTTTTCACATGTCTGCCATGACGCGCCCCCGTCCCCGTGTCGCCGCAGCAGCCGCCGCCACCGTCGCCGCCGCTGCGCTCGCCCTCACCGGCTGCTCCTCCTCGGGCTCGTCGGGCGGCGGCGAGGGCCAGGTCGGCTTCGTCACGGTCAAGGGCACCAACCTGTCGAAGGCGGAGGCCGGCAAGCGCGGGGACGCGCCGGACATCTCCGGCGAGACGCTGGAGGGCACCGCGGCCAAGCTCTCCGACTACCGGGGCAAGGTCGTCGTGCTGAACGTCTGGGGCTCCTGGTGCGGCCCGTGCCGGGCCGAGGCCAAGAGCCTCCAGAACGTCTCGGAGAAGTACAAGGACCAGGGCGTCCAGTTCCTCGGCATCAACACCCGGGACACCGAGAAGCAGAACGCCGTCCGCTTCGAGCAGGAGCAGGGCGTCACCTACCCGAGCCTCTTCGACCCGGCTGGCACCCAGCTGCTCAAGTTCCCCAAGGGCAGCCTCAACCCGCAGTCCATCCCGACCACCCTGATCGTCGACCGGGACGGCAAGCTGGCCGCCCGCGCCGTCGGCGGCACCACCGAGGACGCGCTGGAGTCGATCCTCCAGCCGGTGGTCGCGGAGCAGAAGCAGTGAGTCTGCCGCCCCTGTACCTCGCCGACGCCACCTCGACCGTCCAGAGCGGCGCGCTGCTGGCCGCCGCCCCGGTCGCGCTGGTGGCGGGGCTGGCGTCGTTCTTCTCGCCGTGCGTGCTGCCGCTGGTCCCCGGCTACCTGTCGTACGTGACCGGCTTCTCCGCCGCCGACCTCGCGGACGCCCGCGGTTCGCGGCGCGGCCGGATGCTGCTCGGCGTGGTGCTGTTCATCCTCGGCTTCACCGCGGTGTTCGTCTCCACCGGCGCCCTGTTCGGCTACTTCGGTCAGGAGCTCCAGGACTACAAGCGGATCATCAGCATCGTGCTGGGCTCGCTCACCGTGGTGATGGGCCTGGCGTTCATGGGCCTGGTGCCCGGGCTGAGCATGCGCGAGGTCCGCTCGCACCGCCGCCCGGCGGTCGGCCTGCTGGGCGCCCCGATGCTCGGAGTGGTGTTCGGCGTCGGCTGGACCCCGTGCATGGGCCCGACCCTGACCGCCGTGCAGAACCTGGCCCTCAACCAGGCCGACGCCCAGCGTGGCGCGCTGCTGACCACCTTCTACTGCCTGGGCCTCGGCGTACCGTTCATCCTGGCCGCGGTGGCCTTCCGCCGGGCGCTGGGCGCCTTCGGCTGGGTCAAGCGGCACTACCCGCTCGTCATGAGGATCGGCGGCGGCATGCTCGTCGCGGTCGGTCTGCTGCTCGTCACCGGGATCTGGGACTCGATGATGAGCCAGCTGCAGTCCTGGACCGCCGACTTCCAGATCGGAATCTGACCGTGAGCAACACCACGACCGAGACCGAGCAGCCGCCGGCGCCGGACGACAGTGCCGCCGAGCGGCTCAGCACCGCCCCGGTCGAGTCCGAAGGCCCGACCGGCATAGGGCCGTTCGGCTGGGCCCGCTGGATGTGGCGCCAGCTGACCTCGATGCGGGTCGCCCTGATCCTGCTGTTTCTGCTGTCGCTGGCCGCCATCCCCGGCTCGCTGATCCCGCAGAACGGGCAGAACCAGTTCAAGGTGCAGACCTGGAAGGCGCAGCACACCACGGTCGCGCCGATCTACGAGAAGCTCCAGCTGTTCGACGTCTACAGCTCGGTCTGGTTCTCCGCGATCTACATCCTGCTGTTCGTCTCGCTGGCCGGCTGCATCGTCCCGCGCACCTGGCAGTTCGTCGGCGTGCTGCGCTCCCGGCCGCCGGCCGCGCCGCGCAACCTGACCCGGATGCCGGTGCACGCGGTCTGGCGCACCGAGGCGGACGCCGACCAGGTGAACGCCGCCGCGCACCGGCTGCTGCGCAAGCGCGGCTTCCGCGCCCACCTGTCCGGCGGCGCGGTCGCGGCCGAGAAGGGCTACCTGCGCGAGGTCGGCAACCTGCTGTTCCACCTGTCGCTGTTCGCGCTGCTCGGCGGCTTCGCCTGGTCCAGCCTGGCCGCCGGCACCGGCGGCAAGCTGATGATCGAGGGCGAGGCCTACTCCAACACCATCACCCAGCTCGACGACTTCACCGGCACCCGGTTCTACGGCAGCCAGGACCTCGACCCCTTCTACCTGAAGCTGGACGGCTTCACCTCGAAGTTCCAGGAGAAGGGCGACCAGATCGGCGCCGCCCGGCAGTTCACCGCGCACGTCGAGTACTCCGAGGGCGGCGACCCGTCCGCGCTGAAGAAGTCGACGATCGAGGTGAACCACCCGCTGGAGGTCGGCGGCAGCAAGGTCTACCTGATCGGCCACGGCTACGCCCCGGTGATCACCCTCAAGAACGGCAAGGGCGACGTCGTCTACCAGGGCGCCGTCCCGTTCCTGCCGCAGGACGGCAACCTGACCTCCACCGGCGTGGTGAAGGCCTCCGACTACGGCGTGGGTCCCGACGGCAACAAGACCCAGATGGGCTTCTCCGGGTTCTTCCTGCCGACCGCCCCGGTGAGCTTCGAGGGCACCGGCCCGGTCTCGCTGTTCCCCGGTGACGCCGCCCCCGAACTGGTGCTGAACGCCTTCGCCGGCGACCTGGGCACCGACTCCGGCCTGCCGCAGAACGTCTACCAGCTCAACACCCGCAAGCTCACCCAGCTGATCCAGGACGGCCAGCCGGCCAAGGCCAGGCTCAAGCCGGGTCAGGGCTGGACCCTCCCCGACGGCTACGGCTCCATCACCTTCGACGGCTACAAGCAGTGGGCCAGCTTCAACATCACGCACCGCCCGGGCAACGAGATCGCCCTGGTCGGCGGCGTGCTGGCGATCCTCGGTCTGATCGGCTCGCTGTTCATCCAGCGCCGCCGGATCTGGGTGCGGGCGGTCGCCCTGCCCGGCGGCGGTACCCAGGTCGAGCTGGCCGGCCTGGCCCGCAGCGAGTCGGCGAAGATCGCCGAGGAGCTGGCGGAGCTCGCGGTCGACCTCCAGGACGACGCCCCGGCCTCCGAGGACGACGTCCCGGCCTCCGAGGAGGACGCCGAGGACGGTGCCGGGGAAGCCGACACCGCGTCCGACGCGACACCCCACGACCCCGAGGCCGAGGCCTCAGCCCCCGCAGTCCCTGCCGACCAGAACTCCAAGGAGTAGACGGTGCAACTCGCCTCGGCGGTCGACCCACAGCTGGCCGACCTCTCCAACAAGCTGATCTATTCGGCGATGGTGGTCTACACGCTCGCCATGTTCGCCCACATGATCGAGTGGACCTTCGGCAGCAAGGGCGCCGTCGCCGTCCGCTCGAAGGTCCAGGCCGGCAGCCTCGGCGAGAGCGTCGCCACGGCCGAGAAGAAGGCCAGGAAGGTCACCGTCACCGTGGCGGGGGCCGGCGGCGGTACCACCACGCTCACCCGCACCGCGGTCGCGGGCGAGGGCGCGACGGTGGTCACCAGCGGGCGCGGCGTCGACGAGGAGGACGGTCCGGGCGCGGCCGGCACCAACGAGCGGGCCGACCTGGCCGGCCGGATCGCCATCTCGCTCACCGTGCTCGGCGCGGCGCTGCACGCGGGCGGGATCGTCGCCCGCGGACTCTCGGTCTCGCGCTGGCCGTGGGGCAACATGTACGAGTTCTCCTGCGCCTTCGCCTTCGCCATGACGGCGGCGTACCTGGTGCTGCTGGCCACGAAGAAGAACGTCCGCTGGCTCGGCCTGCCGGTCGTCCTCGCGGGGCTGCTGACCCTCGGCATCGCCACCACGGTGCTGTACACCGACTCCGAGCAGCTCGTCCCGGCGCTGCACTCGCCGTGGCTGGCGATCCACGTGTCCACCGCGATCTTCTGCGGCGGCGCCTTCTACGCGGCGTTCATCGCGACGCTGCTGTACCTCGGCAAGGACTCGTTCGACAAGCGCATGGCGGCCGGCCTGACCACCGGTCCGCTGGGCACCTCGGCCTCGATCTGGCGCCGGCTGCCCGCCGCGTCGACCTTCGACAAGCTGTCCTACCGGATCAACGCGCTGGTCTTCCCGCTGTGGACCTTCACCATCATCGCGGGCGCGATCTGGGCCGAGGCGGCCTGGGGCAAGTACTGGGAGTGGGACCCGAAGGAGACCTGGTCGTTCATCACCTGGGTCGCCTACGCCTGCTACCTGCACGCCCGCGCGACGGCCGGCTGGAAGGGCCGCAAGGCCGCCTACCTGGCGCTGGCGGCGTTCGCCTGCTGGCTCTTCAACTACTACGGCGTGAACATCTTCGTCACCGGAAAGCACTCCTACGCGGGGATCTGACCGGGGCACACGATGACCCACCGGCCCGGCTCTCTCCCACAGGCAGCCGGGCCGATGTGCAGGGGTAGTGCGTGCCGGCCGCCGGTCGGTGCGAGAGGGAATTGAGGAGGAAATCGCGCAATGGAGTGCGACGAGGTCATGCTGACCGTCCGAATCACCGCCGCCGAGCGCATGCTGCTCCGCAGGCTCGCCCAGGGACACCGGAGCGACGTGTCCGAGGTGGTGTCCGACGCGCTGCTGGACATCATCCCCACGCTCAGCGCACCGGGGGACGCCTACCGGCTGCTGGGGGCGCTGGCCATGCCCGCGCCGTGCGCCCTGACGGTCTGGCTGCCGACCGCGCTGGCCGACCTGCTGGTGCCGGGCGCGGCCCGGATCGCGCAGATCACCGACGTCCGGGTCGAGTCGGCCAGTGCCGCCCTGGGCGCGGCGCTGCGGCTGTGGCTGGCCCAGGACCCGGTCCGGCTGGCGACCAATCTCAGCGTGATGCACGCGGGCCGGCCGGCCGCACTGGTGGCCGCCTGACGGGGACGAGCCGCCTGACGGGGACGAGCCGCCCGACGGGGACGAGCCGCCCGACGGGGACGAGCCGCCCGACGGGGGATCAGCTCGCCAGTGGCAGCCGGGTGCCGCCGAGACCCGGCGCGGCGGGACGGCCCTCGTAGGCCTCCCGCCGGGCCGGCACCCTCGGGCCCTCGGCCGGCCCGTCCAGGGGTGCGGTGAGCAGCAGGCACTCGGCCGCCGGCCGGCCGTCCTGGAGCAGCTGGACCCGTACCGTCAGCCGGCCGTCCGCCGCGGTCGGTTCGGCGGTCGGCCCGGCGGTCGGTTCGGGGACCGCCCGGACGAAGCAGGGCCGGTCCAGCTCGATGTAGCGGTCGAAGGAGGTCACCAGCTCGACCGGCACCACCGGTTCGGGGTGGCGCAGCCGCTGGGCGGCCTGCCGGGCGGCCTCCAGCACCAGCATGCCGGGCACGTGGTCCAGCTCGTGGTCGAACAGCACCGGGTGGGTGGCGTCGGCCCGCAGCAGCCAGGTGTCCGGGGCCAGGGTCGGGCCGAGCACCACGTCGGCGGGCTGCGCGCGGCCGACCAGCTCGGGTGCGGCGGGTGCCGGCAGGAGCGGCGGGGCGGTGCGCCGCGCGGGCCCGCGCAGCCGGGCGTACGAGGCGGGGGAGAGCACCCGCAGCCGGCCGCTGCCGCGGCCGATCGGCCGGCCGTCCCGGGTGACGTCGACGCGGACCCGCAGGGAGACCAGTTCGCCGTGCCGCATCCGGACGTCCTCGCAGCCGACGGTCAGCATCAGCGAGGCGGGGCCGGCGGTGACGGCCAGGCCCGGCAGTCCGGGTTCGTGGAGCGCGTAGGAGAGGTCCTCCATCACGAACTGGTGGCCGCGCGGCACCCCGAATCCGGCGTGGCCGATCAGCAGTCCGGTCTGCCGGATCGTTTCGGCGAGCAGCACCGGGTCGTGGTAGCGGTCCCCGGGCAGCCGGTAGAAGCCGTGCAGCCGGGGCCACTGGGCGCCGAGCAGGAAGTCGTACGGGCCGGTGGCCTGCCAGCCGGTGAGGAACACCTCGGACACCGAGGCGCGGTGCACCAGGTGCCGGGAGACGGTCCGGTCGTGGAAGTCGTAGCCGGTCGCGGGGCCGTCGTGGAAGTCGAAGCCGCCACCGCTGCCCGGGCCGGGGCGGGCGTACGGGCCGTGCGGGTCCGGCTCTACGATCGATGGCATGACGGGCCCCCGCTTCAGGGTGTCGGTCGGAGCGGCCGCCACGGCCGTCGGAGCAAAACATACATACCACCCGGTTTGTGTTTTGCGACTGGGGGTGCCCGGGCCGCATTCTCCGGCCCGATCACGCTACCTGCCCCGTGGGCTGGGGGAATGCTCGTTGAGGGGGTCCCGGACCATCGATGGGGGTCCGTCCCCGCTGGACGGCGGGGGCGAAGCAGGCGCTAGATTAGATACCAACCATGCGGTTTCGGAGGGTGCCGTCCGCATGCGAGCGCCGCCTCCGCAGGGGCCGCGCCGACAGCAGCCGGGTGGGGCGGGGATCGCGCCCGGCCGAGTCCGGAGGGGGCCAGTGGTCAAGCAGGAACGGGCTGGGCGGACCCGGCAGGCCGTACTGCTCGCCGCCGCGGAGACCTTCGCGCGCGTGGGCTTCGAGGCCGCCAGCCTGGTCGACATCAGCCGGCGGGCCGGGGTGAGCAAGGGGGCCCTCTACTTCCACTTCGTTTCCAAGCAGGCCCTCGCCGACGGGGTGCGCTGCGCCTCCGGACGGGAGGTCGGCTCGGCCGCGCTGCGCGCGCTGCGGGTCGACGGCCCGGCGCTCCAGGGCCTGATCGACTTCACGCACGAGCTGGCCCGGATGCTGCGCGAGGACGTGGTGGTGCGGGCGGGCGTCCGGCTCGGCCGGCCGGGGCCGCGCCGGGACGGTGCCCAGAAGGGGCCGGAGGGCCGGCCCGTTCCGGTGGCCCCCGACGTCGCCTGGCGCAGCCTCACAGCCGTCGTCCACCGGCTGCTGGACCGGGCCGCCGAGGCCGGCGAGCTGTGCCCCGGGGTGGACCGGCGGGCCGCCGCCGAACTGCTCACCGCGGTGGCGGCCGGCCAGGTGCTGCTCGCGGGCGAGCAGACCGGCCGGCCCGGGCCGGAGGCCGTGAGCAGGCTCTGGACGGCGGCGCTGCCGGCCCTGGTGGCGGCGGAGCGGCGGGAGGGCTACCGGGTCTGAGCCGGCCGCCGTGCCCGCCCCGCCCCGCCCCGCCCCGGCGGGGCGGGCGCGCCCGGTCGAGCCCGGCGGTCCGGCCGAGCCCGGCGGCTCAGGCGCGCTCGGCGACGCTCAGCCGGGCGAGCGCGTGCGGCTGGACCAGGCCAGGCAGCAGCAGCGTCCAGAGGTCGGACAGCCGCTGGACCAGGTCCTGCCGGTCGGCCAGCACCTGGGAGCTCAGCTGGATGCCGGTGACGGCCCCGGTGATCACCCCGGCGGCCGCGGTCAGGTCGACGCCCGGGTGGAGGTCGCCGGCCTCCCGGGCGAGCTCCAGCAGTTCGCGGACCGTGTCCATCCAGCCCTGGTAGGCCGCGAGCTGCGGCTGGGTGAAGCTGCCGTGCTCGATCGTCAGCCGGATGCTGCCGCGTACCAGCGGGTCGGTCTGGAGCGCGCGGGCGAAGGCGTAGCCGAGGTCGATCAGGTTCTGCACCGGGCTGTCCGAGGCCGGTGTCCAGCCGGAGATGAAGACGCCCTGTCCCTCGATGACGGCGAGCGCCAGCTCTTCCTTGGAGCGGAAGTGGAAGTACAGCGCGCCCTTGGTGACGCCGGCCCGGTCCAGGATCTCGGACATCGTGGCGGCGGCGTAGCCCCGCTCGTCGAACACCTCGGCCGCGGCGACGAGTACCGCCTGGCGGGTCGCCAGTGCGCGGGCCTGCCTGGCCATCGCAGCCTCCCTGGAGTGATCTGGTCTCGGCAGCGGCCGATCCTATGGGGGCGGACGGGGCGGCGGACGCATACCGTCCAGTAGGCATCCTACCGAGCCCTCCGCGGGCCCTTCCGGCCCCGGGCGACCGGGCGCGGCCGCTCCGGTGCGGCCCCGGGCAATGCCGGACGGCCGGTCACCCGGGCGGGGTGACCGGCCGTCGGCTCGGGCCGTGGGCCGTCAGGCGGCCTGCTGCCAGCTGAACGGCGAGTAGTACGCCGGGCGGCGCTCCAGGCGCTGCCAGTTGGCGATCGGCTCGATCGGCGCGGCGGCGGCGGCCTGTTGCGCGGCGGCGGCGCGCGCGGCGAGGACGGCGGTCAGGGCGGCGAGTTCCTCGTCGGTGAGACTGCCGCGGACGATGCGGACGAGGGGTTCGGCGGAAGCGGTCATGTCCTGGTTTCTCCCCCGGTTGCTGCGGTCTGAGGTGGGTGCCCGGTGCGTACGGGCGGTTGCTGCGGGGCGCGTGCGGTGCGCACGCGCGGCGGAGCGCGCCGCTACATCGGCGGGTTGCCGTGCTTGCGGCTGGGCAGGTCGGCGTGCTTGGTGCGGAGCATGGCCAGGGCGGAAGAGATCACCTGGCGGGTCTCGGCCGGGTCGATGACGTCGTCCACGAGGCCGCGCTCGGCCGCGTAGTACGGGTGCATCAGCTCGTTCTTGTATTCCTTGATCTTCTGGGCGCGCATGGCGTCCGGGTCCTCGGCGGCGTTGATCTCGCGCCGGAAGATGACGTTGGCCGCGCCCTCGGCGCCCATGACGGCGATCTCGTTGGTGGGCCAGGCGTAGGACAGGTCGGCGCCGATGGAGCGGGAGTCCATGACGATGTAGGCACCGCCGTAGGCCTTGCGCAGGATCAGCGAGATGCGCGGCACGGTGGCGTTGCAGTACGCGTACAGCAGCTTGGCGCCGTGCCGGATGATGCCGCCGTGCTCCTGGTCGACGCCGGGCAGGAAGCCGGGGACGTCGAGCAGGGTGACCAGCGGGATGTTGAAGGCGTCGCACATCTGGACGAAGCGGGCGGCCTTCTCGCTCGCGTTGATGTCCAGCACGCCGGCCAGCGACTGCGGCTGGTTGGCGATGATGCCGACGACGTGGCCGTCGATCCGGGCGAGCACGCAGAGCACGTTGGTGGCCCAGCGCTCGTGGACCTCCAGGTACTCGCCGTGGTCGACGATCTCCTCGATGACCTTGCGCATGTCGTACGGGCGGTTGCCGTCGGCGGGCACCAGGTCCAGCAGGCTGTCGTTGCGCCGCTCGACCGGGTCCTCGCTCATCACGGACGGCGGCATCTCGCGGTTGTTCTGCGGCAGCAGCGACAGGAGGTAGCGGACCTCCTCGATGCAGGACTGCTCGTCGTCGTAGATGAAGTGGGCGACACCGGAGACGCCGGCGTGCACGTCCGCACCGCCGAGGCCGTTCTGGGTGATCTTCTCGCCGGTCACCGCCTGGACCACGTCCGGGCCGGTGATGAACATCTGCGAGGTCTCGCGGACCATGAAGACGAAGTCGGTCAGCGCGGGGGAGTACGCGGCGCCGCCGGCGCACGGGCCGAGCATCACCGAGATCTGCGGGATGACGCCGGAGGCCTTGGTGTTGCGCTGGAAGATGCCGCCGTAGCCGGCCAGGGCGGTGACGCCCTCCTGGATGCGGGCGCCGGCGCCGTCGTTCAGCGAGACCAGCGGGGCGCCGGCCGCGATGGCCATGTCCATGATCTTGTGGATCTTCTGCGCGTGGGCCTCGCCCAGCGCGCCGCCGAAGATCCGGAAGTCGTGCGCGTACGTGAAGACGGTGCGCCCGTGGACGGTGCCCCAGCCGACGATCACGCCGTCGGTGTGCGGCTTCTTGGCCTCCAGGCCGAAGCCCTGGGCGCGGTGCCGGCGCAGCGGCTCGACCTCCTGGAAGGAGCCCTCGTCCAGCAGCAGCTCGATGCGCTCGCGAGCGGTCAGCTTGCCCTTGGCGTGCTGGGCCTCGGTGGCCTTGTCGCTGGGGCCGCGGCGGACCTTCTCGCGCAGCTCGTGCAGCTCGGCGACCCGCCCGCGGGCGTCGGCCGGGACCTCGGGGACGCCGTCGACCGGCGCCTCATGCACAACCGTCATCTCGAACCACTCCAAGGGTGAGGGAACTGTCCGACAGCCAACGTCTGCTGTGCCCCCGGCTGCGAATCACTTTCTTCACTTATGACTGTACGAGGGGCCGTGCGCTGGTTTCGGCGTCGATTCCGTACAAGGTCGGGTTCGTTTAGCTGTCAGGCCTGTACAGAAGCTGTCGGTTCGGTCACTGAGCGCTCGGTGTTCGGTTGGATACCGGGGGTTGTCGGACAGATGATGGTCCGATGATCTGAGCATGAAGAAAGGCGCAGGTCAGGGCCGTCTTCCAGTAATGTAGGCCGGTCCTCTTGGGCCCCGCTCAAGGTCCGCTCAAGCCCGGCGGGCAGGGGGGCGCCGTTCGGGTTAGGGGTTGCGCAGTCGTAGGGAAGCGCCAAAAATGCCGCAGCCCACCCCGCGCGGTGGGGGTGGGCTGTCCGAGCGAGCGGGCGGACCTGCGCCGATCAGCCCTTGCGGCCGTCCTCGGGCTCGTCGCCGTCGCGCAGCTCGCGCTCGCGGCGGCGCAGGTCGGCCTCCCACTGCTTGAGCATGTCCTCGTGGTCCTTGTTGCTCTTCTTCAACGAGGCGAGGAACTCGGGGTCGTCGTCCGGAGCCAGCGGGCGCCCGCCGCGCGGGGCGGGACGGCCCGGGCGGTCCTCGGCCGGGTGGCCCGGCCCGGCCCCGGCGGGCGCGGTCCGCAGGAAGCCGCGCTGCTTGCCCGCGATCAGCCAGGCGATCGGGCCCAGCGGCGGGAAGAGCAGCACGATCAGCACCCAGACCACCTTGGGCAGGTGCTTCACCTCGTCCTCGGGCGTGGTCAGGCAGTCCACGAACGCCCAGACCCAGAGCGCGAGCGGAAGGACGATGGTCAGAAGAATCCTCGGCACGGCTGGGATCTCCCCCCGGGCGACGGCGGCGGCGGGCGCCTTCCAGGGGCCCTTGACCGGGCCAGGCTATCGGGTGGCGGATACTGACAGGCATGGCATACGACGATCTCCGCTCGTTTCTCCGGGCCCTCGACCGCGAGGGCGACCTCAAGCGCATCAAGGCGGAGGTGGACCCGCACCTGGAGATCGGCGAGATCGTCGACCGGGTGCAGAAGGCCAAGGGCCCGGCCCTGCTCTTCGAGAACGTCAAGGGCTCGTCGATGCCGCTGGCGATGAACGTCTTCGGCACCGAGCGGCGGCTGGCCAAGGCGCTCGGTCTCAAGGGCCCGGACGACATCTCCGAGAAGATCGCCGGCCTGCTCAAGCCCGAGCTGCCGCAGGGCTTCACCGGCTTCCGGGACGCCTTCGGCAAGCTCGCCTCGATGGCGCACGTCCCGCCCCGGCACGTGAAGTCCGGTGACGCCCCGGTGCAGGAGGTCGTGCTCACCGGCGACGACGTCGACCTGGACGCGCTGCCCGCCCTGTTCACCTGGCCGCGGGACGGCGGGTCCTTCTTCAACCTGGGCCTGACCCATACCAAGGACCCGGACAGCGGCATCCGCAACCTGGGCCTCTACCGGCTCCAGCGGCACGACCGCCGCACCATCGGCATGCACTGGCAGATCCACAAGGACAGCCGCAACCACTACGCGGTGGCGGCCAAGCGGGGCGAGCGCCTCCCGGTCGCGATCGCCTTCGGCTGCCCGCCGGCCGTCACCTACGCGGCCACCGCGCCGCTGCCCGGGGACATCGACGAGTACCTCTTCGCGGGCTTCATCGCCGGGGAGCGGGTCCGGATGGTCGACTGCAAGACGGTGCCGCTCCAGGTCCCGGCCGACGCCGAGGTGGTCGTGGAGGGCTGGCTGGAGCCCGGCGAGATGCTGCCCGAGGGCCCGTTCGGCGACCACACCGGCTTCTACACCCCGCAGGAGCCGTTCCCGGCGCTGAAGATCGACTGCGTGACGATGCGCCGCCGCCCGATCCTCCAGTCCATCGTGGTCGGCCGCCCGCCGACGGAGGACGGCCCGCTGGGCAAGTTCACCGAGCGGTTCTTCCTGCCGCTGCTGAAGATCATCATCCCGGACATCGTCGACTACGACCTGCCCGAGGCCGGCGGCTTCCACAACTGCGTGATCGTCTCGATCGACAAGAAGTACCCCAAGCACGCCCAGAAGACGATGCACGCGATCTGGGGCGCGCACATGATGTCGCTGACCAAGCTGATCATCGTGGTGGACTCCGACTGCGACGTGCACGACTACCAGGAAGTCGCCTGGCGGGCCTTCGGCAACGTCGACTACAGCCGCGACCTCACCGTGGTCGAAGGCCCGGTCGACCACCTGGACCACGCCTCGTACCAGCAGTTCTGGGGCGGCAAGGCCGGCATCGACGCGACCCGCAAGCTGCCCGAGGAGGGCTACACCCGCGACGGCGGCTGGCCGGAGATGGTCTCCTCGGACCCGGCCACGGCCGAGCTGGTGTCGCGCCGCTGGAAGGAGTACGGACTGTGAGCACGGCCGCCGCCGAGACCCCCGGGCGCACCAAGGCGTTCCTGCGCCTGGTGGCGTTCGAGCACTCGGTCTTCGCGCTCCCGTTCGCGTACATCGCCGCGCTGACGGCCATGTTCCTGGCCGACGGGCGGGTGCACTGGGGCGAACTGTTCGTCGTCACGGTCTGCATGGTCGGGCTGCGGACCTTCGCCATGGCGGCGAACCGGATCATCGACCGCGAGATCGACGCCCGGAACCCGCGTACCGCCACGCGCGAACTCGTCACCGGCGCGGTGTCGTTGAGGACCGCGTACGTCGGCTCGGCCGTCGCGCTGGTGGTCTTCCTCGGCGCGGCCGCGATGCTCAACCCGCTCTGCCTGGCGCTCGCGCCGATCGCCGTGGTGCCGATGGTGGTCTACCCGTACGGCAAGCGGTTCACGAACTTCCCGCAGGCGATCCTCGGCCTGGCTCAGGCGATGGGGCCGGTCGGCGCCTGGCTGGCGGTGACGGGCAGTTGGTCCTGGGACGCGGTCGTCCTCGGTGCGGCGGTCGGCATCTGGATCGGCGGCTTCGACCTGATCTACGCCTGCCAGGACGTCGAGTCCGACCGCGAGAACGGGGTCCGCTCGGTGCCCGCGCGCTACGGCGTCCCGGCGGCCATCCGCGGCGCGCGGGTGTGCCACCTCCTGACCACCCTTCTGCTGGGCTGGTTCGGGTTCCTGACGGACGCCGGCGTGGCCTTCTGGCTCGGCCTCGTGGTCGTCGCGGGCGCGTTCGTCCACGAGCACACCATCGTGAAGCCGAACGACCTGTCCAGGCTCAACCGGGCGTTCTTCCAGACCAACAGCTTCGTGGGGATCTCGCTGTTCTTCTTCGCCCTGGTGGACCTGGCCGTCCGCGGCCTCGGGATCTGACGCCCGGGCTCATTCGACTTCCTGTACGAGATGTACATCTGGTGCGTTCGTGACATGAGTGAGCCTGTTGTCGAATCCATGGCCGAGGTGCGCAGTCACCTCGCGGACGTCATCGACCGGGCCCGCCGGGACGAGACGCCGACGATCATCACCCGCCGCGGGAAGCTGAGGCGGTGGTGATCGACATCGACGAGGGCGGCACGGACGCGTTCGACATCAAGCCGCTCCAGGGGCATCAGGGGCACTGGCGCCTCGGGGTCGGCGACCACCGCGTGGTGTACACGATCGAGGACGGCCGCCCGGTCGGGTGGGTGGTCGCCGTGGGCAACCGCCGCGACGTGTACGGGCGTCACTGAACCGCCGGGCCGGGCGGGTCGGTTCAGCGGAACAGGGCGGCGTGGTCCGTCGCCCAGGCGTGGAAGCTGCGGGCGGGGTGGCCGGTGACGTCCCGGACCGTGGTGGTGGCCGGTTCGGGGGCGGAGAGGCGGGCGTGGACGAGGTCCAGGGCGCCGTCGGCGGCGGCGGGGGCCCGGCCGGTGGCCGACAGCCGGCGGCGGGCGGTCTCGCGGGGGACCTCCTGCCAGGTGGCCGGGCGGCCCGCGGCCGCGCCGATGATCTCCACCTGCTCCGCCTGGGTGGGTGACTCCGGGCCGGTGAGGACGTACCGGGCCCCGTCGTGGCCGTCCTCGACCAGGGTGCGGACGGCGACCGCCGCGATGTCCCGCTCGTCCACCGGGTTCAGCCCGGCCGCGCCGCCGTAGCCCCGCACCACGCCCCCGGCCCTGATCTCCTCCGCCCACTGCAGCGCGGCGGCGAAGCCGTGCGCCCGCAGCACCGTGTGCCGTACCCCGCTGCCGGTGAGCAGCGCCTCGACCCCGCCCGCCGGCCGGTCGGGTCCGGCCGGTGACAGGAGCACCACCCGCCCGACCTCCCGGGCCAGCACGCCCACCGCCTCCGTGGCCCCGTCCGCCGTCGGGAACGGCCACCCCAGCAGGACGGCCCCGGCGCCCCGCACCGCCGCCTCCAGCGACGCCGGGGCGAGCAGGTCCCGCGGGGGCAGCGTCCGCACCCGTACTCCGGAGGCGGCGAGCTGCAGCCCGACGTGCCGTCCGACCGCCCCGGAGACGCCGATCACCAGCACCC
The DNA here is from genome assembly GCF_053611565.1 of Kitasatospora sp. NPDC054795. Classification (NCBI taxonomy): domain Bacteria; kingdom Bacillati; phylum Actinomycetota; class Actinomycetes; order Kitasatosporales; family Streptomycetaceae; genus Kitasatospora; species Kitasatospora sp. NPDC054795. Next base: position 13,256 of record NZ_JBSHAP010000093.1, on the reverse strand, counting down.
GGGACGTGCCGTCAACTCGCTCATCTGTCATGCATCGAACGTAAGCGAGAAGGATGAGACGCCCAATGCGTGCGGGTCTAGGGTCCATGCGTCAGCGTCTACCCGGCGCGTTCACCCGGGTGCGCGCCGGCCCGGTGCGCCCAGCCCTGGCTCAGTTGTGCAGGAAGCCCTCCAGCGACACCGCCAGGGCCACCGGGGCCTCGTACATCGGGTAGTGCCCGCTGCCGCCGAGCTCCTCCAGCTCGGCGTTGGGGTAGTGGGCGAGGAAGGTTCCGCGCATCACCTCGGCGGTGAGGGCGAGGTCGTGCTCGCCGACGATCACCTTGACCGGCACCGGGTTGCCGTCGATCCGGTGCTGGAGGTCGGCCGTCGCCCAGTCGCGGACGTAGCCGCCGAAGGCCTCCGGGGTGGACAGCCGCAGGGACTGGTCGACCATGCGGTCGAGCCAGACCCGGCCGGCCCGCTGTCCGGTGACCAGGTCCAGGATGGCGAAGCGCTTCTCCCGGTCCTCGGCGGCGCCGTAGAACAGCGCCTCGCCCGCTTCGTCCAGGGGGTACGCCCCGGCCGGCACCGGGGCCAGGCCGACCAGCTTGCGCACCCGCAGCGGCGCCTCGGCGAGCACCTGCTGGGCCGCCTTGCCGCCCATCGAGTGGCCCACCAGCGAGAAGCGGTCCCAGCCGAGCTGGTCGGCCAGGGCGAGCGCGTCGGAGGCGATCTCGGCGAGGGTGTAGGCGCCGGGGACGTCCTTGCGCTGCCCGTAGCCGCGGTAGTCGAGGAAGGCGTAGCTGAAGGCGTCGCCGTCGAGGTAGTCGAGGAACGGGCCCCAGCCCTCGCTGGTGCCGAACCAGTCGTGCAGGACCAGGACGTGGTGGTCGCCGGTGCCGGTCGAGCGGTGAGGGATCGTCATGCCAACGGTCGTTCCCCGCGAACCGCCCGCCCGAACGGACGGTGCGCGGGGGACGGGCTGCCGCCGCTCGCCGAGAGGTCCTGGTGCCGGGCGGTGCCCCGCGCCGTGGGTCTCACCGGTCGAGTGACCTCAGGCGTCGCGCCGGGCGAAGGCCGGGGCGTGTTCGGGGAGCGGGCCGAAGGCGATCAGGCGGGACAGCAGCAGCGGGAAGCCGGGGACGTACCGGGCGAGCCGCACCAGCCGGGTGGGCGGGCCGGCCTGCCGGCCGGTGAGGACCGGCTCGAACATCACGTGGTGCAGGACCTGCTGCACCCCCTGCATGATCACGGTCGGCCGCCACCGGCGGTGCTGGACCCGGGCCAGGGCCGCCACGGTCGGGCGTCCGCGCCGCAGCGGTCCGGCGAGCAGGGTGGCGGCCGCGACGGCGTCCTGGATCGCGAGGTTGATGCCCACCCCGCCGGCCGGGGACATCGCGTGGGCGGCGTCGCCGATCAGCAGCAGCCCGTCCTGGTGCCAGCGGTTCAGCCGGTTGAGCCTGACGTCGAGCAGGTGGACGTCGTCGAGGCCGGCCAGCCGGTCGACCCGGTCGGCGTACTGGGGCAGCAGTTCGGCGATCCGGGCGCGGAACCGTTCGATGCCCTCGGCGCGCAGCTGCGGGTCGGCGCCCTTGGCGCGGAAGTAGGCGATCTGGAAGTAGTCGGCCCGGGCGAAGCTCAACGCCAGGTCGCCGCGGCCGAAGCCGGGGACGAGGGTGGGCGGCAGGGTCTGCTCGTGGGTGTGCCGGGGCAGCCGGAACCACCAGATGTCGAAGGGCACCGGGAACTCCTCGGGCACCAGGCCGGCCGCCCGGCGCAGGGTGGAGTGCCGGCCGTCGGCGGCGACGGTGAGGTCGGCGTGGAGCTCGCCCTCCTCGCCGTCCCGGGTGCGGTACCGGACGCCGGTCACCCGGCCGGCGCCGTCCCGGAGCAGGCCGGTCGCCTCGGTGTTCATTCGCAGGGTGAAGGCGGGTTCCCGCCCGGCCTCCTCGACCAGGAAGTTCAGCAGGTCCCACTGCGGGATCATGGCGATGTAGTTGTACGGGGGCCGCAGCCGCTCGTAGGCGCTCAGTGCGACGGGGCCGGCGTCGGGCGTCCGGACGACCAGGTTGCCGAGGCGGCTCTGCGGCAGGGCGGCGAACTTCCGGCCGAGGCCGAGTTCGTCCATCAGCCGCACGGTGGAGGCGTGGACGGTGTCGCCGCGGAAGTCGCGCAGGAAGTCCCGGTGCTTCTCCAGCACGGTCACCTCGACGCCGGCGCGTGCCAGCAGCAGGCCCAGCATCATTCCGGCCGGCCCGCCTCCGGAGATCACGACGCTCATGGCTCTCCCCTTTCAGTGCTCGATCGATCACTGTCCGTGTGGAACCTGCCTTTACAGAGTCTCTGGAACCGTTCCAGATGTCAAGCAGTACGATGCTCCACATGAAGGAGCTGGTGACGGCCGCCCTCACGGCGGCGAAGGAACGGGGCCAGGACGTCGCCGACGTCCCGCTGACGGCGATCGCCACGACGGCCGGGATCTCCCGCAGCACGCTGCTGCGCCGGCTCGGCGGCTCCAGGGCCGCGCTGGACGAGGCGGTCCGGGAGGCGGGGGTCGACCCGGGCGGACGGCCGCCGGTGCGCGAGCGCGCGATCGAGGCGGCGGCGCTGCTGGTGGCCGAGCGGGGCCTGGCCGGGGTCACCCTGGACGCGGTGGCGGACCGGGCGGACTGCTCGCTGCCCAGCCTGCACACCGTCTTCGAGGGGCGGGACGGCCTGCTCGCCGCCGTCTTCGAGCGGCACTCCGCGCTGCCCGGCCTGGAGGCCCTCGCCGCCGACCCGCCGGAGCGCCTGGAGGACACCGTCCGGGCGCTGCACACCACCTTCGTCGCGGCCTTCGCGCACGAGCCGCGGATCGTCCCGGCGGTCTTCGCCGACCTGCTCGGCCGGCCGGACGGCCCCGCCGCCCGGGTGATGGCCGCCAACCTGCCGCGGACGCTCGACAGCCTCGACCGGCTGCTGCGGCCGCACGTGCGGGCCGGCCGGCTGAGACCGCTGCCCACCCCGGTGCTGATCCAGCTGCTGCTCGGCCCGCTGCTCAACCACGTCCTGATGCGGCCGGTGCTGGAGCCCGCCCTGGGGGCCGGGCTGCCCTCGATGGACAAGATCGTCGACATCTTCGTCGACGCCTACCTGCGGGCGGTCGCCGTCCCCGCGGCAGCATCCGGGAGCGACGGCGACACCCCCCGATGAGGACCGTGATCGGCAGGCCGCGGCGCCCGGTCCGCGGCCACCCGGCCCACCCCGCCTAGGAGATCCGCCGGATCCGCCGCACCGCGAGGAACACCAGCAGCGCGGTCAGGGCGAGGAACAGCCCCGACTCGATCCCCTGGAAGGTCCAGAACCGGTCGGCGGGCTGGTACTCCATCGCGTTGGTGTACGGCCCGGCGCCGAAGCCGTGTTCGGCCATGTTCCTGGTGCAGTCGGCGGCCCCCGGGTCCGTGGCCGGCGGGCAGCCGATCTGCCCGTCGTGCAGCACGGTCTCGCCGGCGCCGTTGCGCACCACCTGGTCGAAGACCCAGTCCCCGGCATAGCGGTTGGGGAGCAGTCCGCTCTCCGCCGCGTACACGGCCGTCTTCGCCGGGAGGAGGTACGGGCGGACCGCCGTCTCGACCAGGACGCGCACCGCGGCGAACGCGGCGAGCGAGATCCCCATCGCGGGCAGCACCTTGCGGGCCGCCGTGCCGGTGTACACGCCGAGCGCCACCGCGAACAGGGTGTACGCGATCGGGGCGACGCCCTGGACGTCGAAGCTCAGGTAGCCCAGCCGGCCCTGGCCGGTGGCCGCGAAGGGGCCGAACCACCAGGCCACGCCCAGCGCGTACGCGACCGCGAGCAGCACCGCGGCGCCGCCCACCAGGCCGAACTTGGCGAGCACCCAGTGCCGCCGACTGATCCCCTGGGTCCACACCAGGCGGTGGGTGCCGTTCTCCACCTCGCGGGCGACCAGCGGCGCGCCGAAGAACAGTCCGACCAGCACCGGCAGCAGGACGAACAGGACGGCGACGTAGAGGAGTCCGCCGTACTGGTTCTGGAAGCGCTGGTTGAGGCCCTCGCAGCCGCCGGCCCCGGTCAGCAGGGTCTCGTGGCCGAGCTTGGCGAGGCAGGAGCCGAGGCCGCTGCGGTCGAGGGCGCCGCGCATCGCGAGGCCGGTGGGCACCATCACGGCGGCCAGCGCGGCCAGGGCGGCGAGCGTCCAGAACAGTTGCTTGCGGTGCTGGCGCCAGATCAGCCAGGTCATGCCGCCACCTCCGGGGAGAACCGGGTGTCGCCCGCGCCCAGGTAGGCGAGGACGAGGTCCTCCAGCGTCACCGGGTGGACGGTCCAGACGTTCTCGTCCACCGGCCCGTCGGTGCGCACCAGCAGGGTGGACTGGCGCTCGGTGTGGCTGGCCTGGATGACGGCGGTCACTCCCGGTACGGACTCCGTGCCGGTCCGGGGGCCGGTGATCCGGCAGTGCTCGGCGAGCAGGTCGTCCACCGCGCCCGTCAGTTGGACCTGTGCGGTGTTCAGGACGACCAGGTGGTCGCAGACCCGTTCCAGGTCGGCGAGCAGGTGCGAGGAGAGCAGCACGGTGGTGCCGCTCTCGGCGACGGCGCCCATCAGTTCCTGCATGAACGCGTGCCGGGCCAGGGGGTCGAGGGCGGCCACCGGTTCGTCCAGCAGCAGCAGTCGGGGCTGCTTGGCGAGCGCCAGGGCCAGTGCCACCTGGGCGCGTTGGCCGCCGGACAGCCGGCCGACCGGCTTGTCGAGGGGGATGCCGAGGCGGGTCAGCCGGTCGCGGGCGGGGGCGGCCTCCCAGTGGTGGTTGAGCTTGCCGCCCATGGTGATCAGCTCGTCCCCGGTGAAGTCCGGGTAGAGCGGGGTGTCCTGGGCGACGAATCCGATCCCGGCCAGCGCCGCGACGTCCTGCCGGGGGTCGCGGCCGAACACCCGGACCTCGCCGGCGTCCGGTTCGAGCAGTCCGACGGCCAGGTGCAGCAGGGTGGACTTGCCCGCCCCGTTCGGGCCGACCAGTGCGGCGATCCGTCCGGCCGGGAGCTGGAGCGAGCAGCCCTCCAGCGCCCAGGCCTTGCCGTACCGCTTGCCCAATTCGCGTGCTTCCAGAGCGACTTCCGTCATGTCTTCCCCCTGTTGAGTGTTGCCCGCATCGTGGTGTCGATCAGTGCGGCGATGTCCTCGTGGGCGAGCCCGGCGGTCTCGGCCTTGCGCAGCCAGGCCACCAGGTCCTCGCGCAACTCGGCCTGGTTGGCCAGCGCGGGGCCGGCCAGTGTGCCGACCAGGAAGGTCCCCACGCCGGGCCGGCCCTCGGCGAGTCCCTCCAACTCCAGTTCCCGGTAGGCCTTGAGGACGGTGTTGGGGTTGATCGCCAGGGCGCGCGCCACCTCGCGGACCTTCGGCAGCTGGTCGCCGGGCCGGGCCAGTCCGACCCGCAGGGCCTGCTTCACCTGGAGCACGAGCTGCATGTAGGTGGCGACCCGCGAGCGGCTGTCGAGGACGAACTCGATCACTCGTTGTTCTCCTGTCTTATGACAGTAAGACAGGATGGGCGAGCGAAGGTCAAGTCGTCAATCGGGGAAAGGTGTTGGCGATCAGTAGGTTGTACGCGAAAGGCCGCGGTCAGCCCAGGATCAGCCGGTCGCCGACCCGCAGGCGACCCGGGGTGGCGACCTCGGCGAGTGCGTCCAGCCGCCCGTCGTGGGCGTGCACGACGGTCTTGAGGATCTCGGGCGCGTGCGGAAGTCCGGGCTGCGGGGCACCCGTCATCGCGCAGCGCTCGCTGGAGGCGACGAAGGAGAGCCGGGCGCTGCCGGGGGCCTCGCCGGACGCCTGGCGGCCGAGCCAGGCGTCCTCGACGAACGGCGGGGTGCCGGGCGGGGTGCGCAGCACGATGTTGGGGCGGAACCGGCGCTCGTCGATCACGGCGAAGGGGACGGCCTCGCGGACCCAGTCCAGGGTGGCGGTGCTGAGCACGCTGACCGGCAGCCGGTCGAAGTGCGACACGGCGTCCTCGCGGGCGAGTTCGACGTCCTCGCGCTGGAGGTAGGCGCGCAGGAAGGCGTTCGGCCGGTCGACCGGGCGGCCGAGCGGATCGAACAGTTCGGGGCCGTCGATCCGGTGGCCGAGCCGGGCGGAGAGGCGGAGCAGGCCGTCCATCCGGCGGAAGCGGCGGGTGTTCTTGCCCGAGCCGAGCTTCCCGGCCGTGTCGCGGACGGCGTAGAGGCGGTCGCCGGCCAGGCCGCGTCCGTCCACCTCGACGGAGTCGAGCCGCTCGCCGCCGGTGGACTTCACGGGGTAGCGCCAGAGTCGCTCGATCACTCCGATGATCTCAGCCATGGCCGGAAAGCGTACTGGCGTTGACGGGGGATGGTCTAGACCAAGTCCCGGGAGTCCACTGGCCGGTTCAGCCCAGCCGGGCCACCGCCCGCACGGGTGCGCCGTCCGCCGCGACCAGCCGCAGCGGGAACAGCGAGACCTCCACCGGCAGGCCGGCCTCCTGGGCCGCCAGCAGCGGCCGCAGGTCGGTCAGGTTCTCGGCGATCACCCCGCCGCCGGACGCCCCCAGCAGCACCCGGTGGGCGGCCAGCGTGGGCTCCTCGGCGGTGCCGTGGTCGTGCTCGTCGGTGAGGTCGGCGAGCAGGGCGGCCACCGTGGGATCGCCCGGGCCCGGGTCGGGGGTCGGGTCGACGCTGAGCGCGTCCACCCCGACCGTCCGCACCCCGGCGGCGACGATCGCCGCGGCGGCGGCGGGGGTCAGGCTGGGGTGGGCGAGGTAGGCGTCGGTGCCCCAGTGCCGGGCCCAGCCGGTGGCCAGCAGCAGGACGGTTCCCTCGGCGGCCCGCTCCAGCGCGGGCGCCAGCAGCTCGGGGGTGACGGCCGTCCGGGGCTCCAGCCCGCGCAGGTCGGCGACCACGGCCGGGCCGGTGAACCGCTCCAGCGGCAGCCCGTCCAGGGTCGGCCAGGTGACGTCCACGTGGTACGGCGCGTCCACGTGCGTCCCGGACTGCGAGCCGAGGTGCAGGGCCAGCACGTTCACCCCGGCGGTGGCGGTGGTGAGCGCGGGCTCCAGCAGGACGGCCGGGTCGCCGGGGTAGACGGGCATCGCGGTGGTCACCTGATGGGTGAGGTCGACGAGGGTCGCTGCCATGCGGCCCATCCTTCCAGGGGTCGGGGCTCCTGGCCCCCCTCCCGGCCGGCCCGGGCCGAACGCGCAGGTCGAGGCGGGTCAGAATTGCCCCATGGGAACTGCGAAGCGTCAGCCGTGGGTGGTCGGGGTCTCGGGTGCGTCGGGGACGCCGTACGCGGCCTCGGTGATCCGCGCGCTGCTGGCCGCCGGCGAGGCGGTGGACCTGATCGTCAGCCGCGCCGCCCGGCTCACCATCCTGGACGAGACCGGCATCTCCTTCCGGGACGCCCACTGGCGCGCCGACCTGGCCGCCTGGCTCGGGAGCGACCAGGGCCTGGACGACGTCCGCTACTGGCCCGCCGGGGACTTCGCGGCCGGCCCGTCCAGCGGCTCCTACCCGGCCAAGGGCATGCTCGTGGTGCCCGCGACCACCGGCGCGGTGGCCGGGATCGCCCTCGGCCTGAGCAAGGACCTGCTGCAGCGCGTGGCCAGCGTCACCCTCAAGGAGCGCCGCCCGCTCGTCGTCTGCGTGCGCGAGACACCACTCAACGGGGTGACGTTGAAGCACTTGGTGGAGCTCGACGCGCAGGGGGCGGTCGTCCTGCCCGCTTCGCCCGGTTTCTACGCCGGCGGCTCCACCGTGCGCGAGCTCGTGGATTTCGTGGCCGGGCGGGTGCTGGACGCCGTCGACGTGCCGCATTCCCTGTACCTGCGCTGGGAAGGGGAGTTGGGCGCGGCCGCCCGCAGGACGGCCGGCGGCGACGGCGCTCCGGCTGAGGGGGAGTAAGGAGACCGGGGGCGGGAGAGTATCTTCTCTGCGATATCCGGGTCGGTCGGCGCAGGGCGCCTTTGAATCCGGATAATGATCTGTGGGTCTGGCGAGGTTCGGAAGGACGCGGACGGTATATGGACACGGTGGACAGACAGCTCATCCAGGCGCTCCGGGAGAACGGCCGCGCGTCCTACGCCGAGTTGGGCCGCCTGGTCGGGCTCTCCGGCCCGAGCGTCACGGACCGGATCAACCGCCTGGAGCAGGCCGGGGTCATCACCGGCTACCGGGCGACGGTCAACCCGGCCTCGCTCGGCTTCGGCGTGACGGCCCTGATCGGCCTTCAGCTCACCGACGCCGCGGACCACGAGGACGTGGCGTTCCGGCTGAAGGACCTCAACGAGGTCGAGGACTGCTGGTTCATCGCCGGTGACGACTCGTACATGCTGAAGGTCCGGGTGGCCGACGTGGCCGGCCTGGAATCGGTGGTCAAGCGGATCTCGGGCACGAAGGGCGTGGCCCGAACCCGCACCACCGTCGTACTCTCCACGAAGTGGGAAAACCGGGTGAGTGAACTTCCTCCCGTAGGAGAGTGACGCATGGCGCTGGTCGGTCTGGAGGAGCTGCGGGCGGCTCGGCAGCGGATCGCGGGGGTCGCCGTGCGCACCCCACTGGTTCCCGCCCCCTGGGCGGCCGAGGGGGAACGGCGGCTCTGGCTGAAGCCCGAGAACCTCCAGCCGACCGGGGCGTTCAAGACCCGCGGCGCCTACAACCGGCTGGCCGCGCTCACCGAGGACGAGCGCGCCCGGGGCGTGGTCGCCCAGTCCAGCGGCAACCACGCGCAGGCGGTGGCGTACGCGGCCCGGACGCTCGGCATCAAGGCCGTGATCGTGATGCCGGACACCTCGCCCGCGGTGAAGGTGGAGGCCACCCGCTCGTTCGGCGCCGAGGTGATCCTGGTCGCGCCGGAGGAGCGGGACACCCTGCCCGCCGAGCTGGCCGGGAAGCACGGCTACGTCTGGGTCCCGCCGTACGACGACCCGTTCATCATCGCGGGCCAGGGCACGGTCGGCCTGGAGATCGCCGAGGACGCCCCGGCCGAGCTGGACACCGTCCTGGTGCCGGTCAGCGGCGGCGGCCTGATCGGCGGGACGGCGGCCGCGCTCAAGCTCACCCGCCCCGGCATCCGGGTGATCGGCGTGGAGCCCGAGCTGGCCGCCGACGCCCGGGCCAGCCTGCGGGCCGGCCGCCGGGTCGAGTGGCCGGTCGCCGACACTTACCGGACCATCGCGGACGGGCTGCGCACCCCGTCGCTCGGCGTGCTGCCGTTCGAGCACGTCACCGCCTACGTGGACGACATCGTCACCGTCACCGAGGACGAGATCCGCGCCACCGTGGCCGTGCTGGCCCGCCGCGGCCGACTGGTCGCCGAGCCCTCCGGGGCGGTCGCCCCGGCCGCCTACTTCCACCGCGCCGCCGAGACCGGGGGCCAGGCGGTGGCGGCCGTGGTCAGCGGCGGCAACATCGACCCGACACTGCTCGCCGAGCTGCTCTCGGCATAGGCGTACGCTCATTCCGGCAAGGAATCGAATGTCGGAGGAGGCGGGTCACCGCATGGACGCAGGGCTCAAGCGCGAGCTGGAGGCGAAGGTCTACGCGGGTGAGCGGCTGACCCGCGAGGACGGGATCGCGCTCTACGAGAGCGACGACCTGGCCTGGCTGGGCGGGCTGGCCCACCACGTGCGGACGCGGAAGAACGGCGACGTCGTCCACTTCAACGTCAACCGCCACCTCAACATGACCAACGTGTGCAACGCGTCCTGCGCGTACTGCTCGTTCCAGCGCAAGCCGGGCGAGAAGGACGCGTACACGATGCGCATCGAGGAGGCCGTCCGCCTCGCCAAGGCGATGGAGGTCGAGTCCCTCACCGAGCTGCACATCGTGAACGGCCTGCACCCGACCCTGCCGTGGCGCTACTACCCGCGCTCGCTGCGGGAGCTGAAGGCGGCGCTGCCGAACGTCTCGCTGAAGGCCTTCACCGCCACCGAGATCCACTGGTTCGAGAAGATCAGCGGCCTGTCCGCCGACGAGATCATGGACGAGCTGATCGACGCCGGCCTGGAGTCGCTGACCGGCGGCGGCGCGGAGATCTTCGACTGGGAGGTCCGCCAGCACATCGTCGACCACGACACCCACTGGGAGGACTGGTCGCGGATCCACCGCCTCGCGCACAGCAAGGGCCTCAAGACGCCGGCCACCATGCTGTACGGCCACATCGAGGAGCCCCGTCACCGGGTGGACCACGTGCTGCGGCTGCGCGAGCTCCAGGACGAGACCGGCGGCTTCCAGGTCTTCATCCCGCTGCGCTACCAGCACGACTTCCACGACTCCAAGGACGGCGTCGTGCGCAACAAGCTGATGGCCCGCACCGAGATGGCCACCGGCGCCGAGGCGCTGAAGACCTTCGCGGTCTCCCGGCTGCTCTTCGACAACGTCCCGCACGTCAAGGTCTTCTGGGTGATGCACGGCGTCGCCACCGCCCAGCTGGCGCTCAGCCACGGCGCGGACGACATGGACGGTTCGGTGGTCGAGTACAAGATCACCCACGACGCGGACAACTTCGGCACCCCGAACAAGCTCGGCCGCGACGACCTGCTCGGGCTGATCCGCGACGCCGGCTTCCGCCCGGTGGAGCGCAACACCCGCTACGAGGTCATCCGCGAGTACGACGGCCCGGACCCGATGCGCCGTGAGTCCCCGCAGGCGATGCGCCTCTGACCGCGTTCCGGTCCTCGAAGTCCTCCGCCGCCCAGGCCGTCCGTCGGCCCGGGCGGCGGTTGTCTTCACGGCCTCCGCACGGGGCCCGGGTTTACCAACGGGTACGGCGTTTGGCAGGATCGACGGCATGTCCGGTTCTGATCGCGCCACCGCGTACCCGCCGCACCAGCCGACGCAGGAGCCGGTCGACCTGATGCCGCAGCAGCAGTACGAGAGCTTCCAGCCGTACCAGCAGCCGGTTCGGCAGGACTCCTCCTACGGCCAGTACCAGCCGTACGAGCAGGCCCCTGACGGGTACTACGAGGCGTACCGGCAGCCGTTCCAGGCGTACGAGGCCGAACCCGTCCAGTACCCGGCCGAGCCCGGCTACGAGGCCGAGTCCGTCTACCGGGCCGAGCCCGTTCACGGAGCCGTGCCGGAGGCCCGCTACGAGCCCGTGCCCGACGCCCGCTACGAGCCCGTCCACGAACCCGCGCCCGAGGCCCGCTACGAGGCCGCGCCCGTGGTGCTCGCCGCCGCGCCCGTGGCGGGTGGCCGGACGGCCGCGCGGGGACGGCGGCGCAAGGCCAAGCAGAAACGTCACGGCAAGGCCGTGATGGCCGGCACCGCGCTGCTGGTCGCCGCCACCGCCGGCTGGTACGCCGTCGGCCAGGACGGCGCCAAGCCCGGCATCACCGCCGCCGACGGCCCCGGGCCGGAGGGCGTCAGCAAGCCCGACCGGCCCGGCCCGGCCCCCGCGGCCGCCCAGGCCGCCTCCGACCGGCAGGCCGCAGCCCCGGCCGCCGACCGCAGCCAGACCCGTACGGACGGCTCGGTCGCCGCGATACCCGGCCTCGGCGCGAAGTTCACCGCGCAGATACCCGCCGAGACCACCCAGGTCGTGGTCGCCTCCGGCCAGGACAAGAACACCGACAAGAACGCCGTCACCCTCTGGACCCGCACCTCCGAGGGCCGCTGGCTGGCCGGCGAGACCTGGCAGGGCCACAACGGCAAGAACGGCTGGACCACCGACCACAACGAGGGCGACCTGCGCAGCCCGATCGGTGTGTTCAACCTCACCGACGCGGGCGGCCGCAAGGCGGACCCGGGCAGCAAGCTCCCGTACGACAAGGACCCGAGCTTCGTCGTCTCCGGCACGGGCTTCTTCGGGGACCAGCTGGCCGGCTCCTTCGACTACGTGGTCGCGATCAACTACAACCGCGTCCCCGGCAACTCCCCGCTCGACACGCGCCGCCCGATGGGCTCCAAGAAGGGCGGCGGCATCTGGCTCCACGTGGACCACGACGGGCCGACCCACGGCTGCGTGTCGATCCCCGAGGACAAGATGGCCCAGCTGATCCGCACCCTGGACCCGGCGGCCCACCCGGTCATCGTGATGGGCGACACCGCCGCGCTGGCCGCCTGACCTCGGCGTACGCGGAACCCGGGCCCCCCAAGGCCCCTTGTCCACCTCCTACAGATCGAGGGGGCGGATCCTGTCGCCGGTCATACCATGCTGACCAGCGGGTAACCCGGTTCCATGGCAGTATGAGCGGTTCTCGCATTGTGGCACTCGGGCACTACCAGCCCCCCAAGGTCCTCTCCAACGCCGACCTGGCGGGGCTCGTCGACACCGACGACGAGTGGATCCGCACCCGTGTGGGCATCCGCACCCGGCACATCGCCGAGGAGGAGAGCCTGGTCGACCTCGCCACCGAGGCCGCGCAGAAGGCCCTCGCCAACAGCGGCCGGACCGCCGCGGAGATCGACCTCGTCGTGGTCGCCACCTGCACCGCGATCGAGCGCAGCCCCAACACCGCCGCCGCGGTGGCCGCCCGCCTGGGCGTGCGCTCGCCCGCCGCGTACGACATCAACACGGTCTGCTCCGGCTTCTCGTACGCCCTGGCCACCGCCGACCACGCGATCCGGGCCGGCTCGGCCCGCCGCGCCCTGGTGATCGGCGCCGAGCGGATGTCCGACACGCTCGACTGGACCGACCGCTCCACCTGCGTGATCTTCGGCGACGGCGCCGGCGCCGCGGTGATCGAGGCCCAGGAGGAGGGCGGCGAGCCCGGCATCGGGCCGGTGGTCTGGGGCTCCGAGCCGGAGCGGGGCGACGCCGTGGTGATCACCGGCTGGGACCCGGTGATCAGCCAGCAGGGCCAGGCGGTCTTCCGCTGGGCCACCACCCAGCTCGCCCCGCTGGCCCGCCAGGCCTGCGAGCGGGCCGGGATCGACCCGTCCGAGCTCAAGGGCTTCGTCCCGCACCAGGCCAATCTGCGGATCATCGACACGATCGCCCGCAAGCTGGGGCTCGGCGAGGACGCGGTGGTGGCCCGGGACGTGGTCCACTCGGGCAACACCTCGGCCGCCTCCATCCCGCTGGCCTTCTCCAAGCTGGTCGAGCGCGGCGAGCTCTCGCCCGGCGACCCGGTCCTGCTCTTCGGCTTCGGCGGGGGCCTGGCCTACGCCGGCCAGGTCGTGCGCTGCCCCTGACCCCACGGCGCCGCACGGCCCCCTGAACGGCTCCGCAAGGGCCCCGGAACGGCACCACGACGCCGTCCCGGGGCCGCACCCCGTCCGAACCCCGGACATGCCGGTGGGCGGGCACCCTGTCCCGGG